>CALFHQ010000223.1 GCA_937876385.1 uncultured Pseudomonadota bacterium | reverse complement strand
AAACGAATACCACCGCCGAAGAAGCCTTGGTTGCTCATGACACGGTTGTTTGAAATCTGGAAGTAGTTGGCTCGGCCGTTGAGGATAACTCCACCGCCTATGCTGGAACCTGTGAGGGTCAGTCCGTCAATACGGCCGCTGTTTCCCATGGTCATCTGGCCGTCGGAAGCGAGAACCAGAACGGTCGCCCCTTGCTCGAACTGAAGCACTCCACCTTCGCCCAGAACAGAGGGGGCGCCCGCTGTCTGCCCGTCAAGGAGCAGGCCGGGATTTGCGTCCGTCAAGGCAATGACCTTGTCGGTCCACTGCTGCAGCGATTCGGCGGGCACCGACAAGGCGTTGACGGTGGTCGAGTATGCCCCATATCCCTGAAGCGCCACACCCTTGTAGACAATGAGTTTCTCGTCGTAAGTTCCCGGCGCAATAAGGATGAGAGCACCCTCAGAGGCCGCATCGATGGCGCTCTGGATGGTAGCGAACTCCGACGGAACTCGCAGCACCGTGACCGGGTTCGACGGCTTCGACAAAGTCAGCGTCACTCCCAGCGTCCCCTTCACACCGTTGTCCCCTCGGACCACCTCCAACTGTCCCGTACTGGCAGCAATGGGAACCATCGCTACCACCTCGGCATCGCTCCAGGAGTCGACTACCAGCGGAGAACCGTTCAAGAGAACCTGTCCTTCTGCAGCACCAAATCCAAAGTCCCGAGGAATCGTCAGCGGCTCTCCAGTGGAGCCGGAACTGAATGCTGGGTTTCTCACCGGGGTGGGGCCCATGGACGTCAAAGTCACCGGCACCGTCCCCGCAATGTTGAATTCCACGTATGGGCCGCCTGAGGTCCCGTCAACCCTGTAAATCACCGGCTCGCCATCCTGGAACTCGCAATCTACCGGGAAATTGTCTTGACCGGCAAAGGCCGAGACGGGAAGCACCGGGGTGTCCAGATAGGAGGTAGAGCCTGCCATGAACTGCAAGCTGTAACAGTTGTGGCCGAAATCTCGCCTGAACAGCGGGTCGGCGATCATCTGCCCCGAACCATCCGGATCTGGGATGGGGCCGATGTCGTTGATGCATACATTGTACATTGATGGGGACACACCACTGGGTATGGGAAGGTTTACCGAGTAGCTGGACGGCACGAGACCGTTGTAGTTGCCGTAGCGGTCGGTGTAAACACGAGTCACTTCCTTTCCTGTCCAATCTCGAATCGAAACCGGGACATTGGGGGGACCGATCTTTTCACCGAAGTTGAAGCTCGTGGGCTCAAACTCAGCGGCCAGGTCGTTCAACACCATCCCGGTGAAGTGGGCAGCGATGGGAACCTGGGTGAAGAGCCAGAAGTCAGCAGCAGCATTCTTCCCTTCGTTCAGGAAGACCTGCTTGCGGTCGCACAACACTCGGTCCTGTCCGGCCCACGGAGCTTCAATCAACTCTTCGGGCGCAATCCCGGGCAGAGGTGTGCCGGATTCGTCTGTCTGGAAACTCAGGTACTGAGGAATGGTGTGCAGATCACCCACGCAAACCGGCGGAAGGAGGAGCTGCGACACTTCGTAGGAATCTCCGAAGTCCACGTTCTTGTCCTCTTCCTTCATCAACTCGTAGCCGGGAGGCGGAACTGCTTCCACAATGTAGGTCCCTGTTTCAATGTCGTTGAAGGCATACCCGCCATCGAACACGCCCGGGCGTGCCTGGTTGTAGTTGGGAAGACCGTCGTAGCATTTTCCACCCAGATAGTACGGTGCCGTCGGATCACCGGGGCAGTCCGTGGGAAGGTTGTCGTCCCAACTGTCGGTGGAAGTCACCTGGAGCGCATCACCAAAGCTGTACGGGCAAGGATCGCCGGTGCAACTCCCGTCACGTTTCTCGTCCTCGGGACCCATCGCACCACCGTCCATCCACCCAAACGGGTAGTTGTCCACGTCGGCCAGAGTCACCATGCCGTCCTGGTTCAAATCGTCAATGAAGCCGTCCGTGTCATCATCCGCATACAAGTTCACCTGCACACGGGGAATCCCCGGCTCCCATTCCTCCCCTGCCGCGTAGCGGGGGTCGTTTTCGGCTCGAGTGATGGCGTAGAAAACAACCCCACTGATGCCGCCGTTCTCGTTGGGGCCGTAGGCAGTCTTTCCCCAGAAAAGAACCACGGTCTGCCCCAGGAAAGACTGCACGCCCTGGGTCAATACGGCACCCAGCTCCGTGCGGAACGGCTCACCGCCATTCTCCGGCTGAGGCTGAGGACTCAGGCGGTCAAAGGAAGGATTTGTAAATCCGTGGTCGGCATAAATGGTGCCCCCCTCGTCCACTACCACCGTCAGCCCGGTGGCCTTGAAGCGGGCGAAATCAACTTCGGCCACAAGCCAGTTAAAGAATGGGAACGCCTCGTCAAACGGAGACCACCCCTCGACATCCGTCGGCATCGCCTGATACACAGTTCCATCTCGGAATCGAAGGTTGATGTTCTGCTCCATCATCGGCTTCTCCCCAGGATCCGGGAAGCCGTTCTCGTTCACGTCGTTGAACACCTGGTTCCAGACATGGGCAAACCAGTCGGGGACCTGAACGGCGCCCAAGGCGACTTCGCCCACGTTCTCCGGTACATTGATGGTTCGAAAACCGATGATGACGTCCAGATACTCGTCCCACAAGACGAGCTGGTAGATGCCCGCAGGCACGTTGGGAATGGAGAATTCTCCAGTCTCAGGATCTGCCGGCTGGGCGTAAACACAACGCCCGTCAGGGTCGTTCAATCCAATCCACGAGTTGGGGAAAGGAGCACCCTCCGCAGAGTTGCTGTAAAACGGCGGACGGGAAATGTGAAACGACACAACCGATCCGGTAATCGTCGCGCCGCCCGTGAGGGCCGTCTCATCAATGGTCGGTCGGACAAACCCAACGAAGACGTGGGGACCCGGAATGCCGAATTCCACGAAGGCCGAAGGCTCGTTGGCCTTCACCCAAGCGTCGGTGACCTTCGTCCCTTCAATGGTCGTCACCTGCACCCAATCGGAACCCGTGGGCGGGATAATGATGATTCCGTACTTGCCGGGAGCCAGATTCTTTACCCTGGCCAATCCGTTTGCGTCGGTGTAGATGGTGCCGTCGCCCATGGACGCCACCGTACCGTCTGGATTGTACTCCGTCCCGATCATGTTGCCAAAGGCGTCAAGCATCACCTGACCACCCGAGGCTCCATACTTGCCCCCTGCTTCCTCCAAAACAATGGAGAAGCCCTCCAGGCCCACTTCCCCTCCATCCGGTGCGTTGTTTAAAGGACTGTTGTCCTCAAACACCAGGATGCTGATTTGAGCCGTCGGAATCGGCAGCTCGTGCACCGTGATGCTCAAACTCTGCTGCCCGACGGCAACCTGACCCCCGCTCATGGTGAAGCCGGCATCCGGCAACACCGACACGAAAAGGGGACGGTCCAAGGGCAGTCCGGTCAGGCTTGCCGAGGCGCTTGCGCTGCGCCCGGAAGCAATAACCGGCATGTAGCTCTTGTGGAAGTTTGTGGTTTGCATCGTAGCGTCTGAATCGTTGGCAAAGGTGGCGTCTTCTTCAACGAGCCACTTGAACCCCACCGAGATGGGATTTCCCTGGCTGTCGACGACGGACACCTCCAAAGCGAGGGCAGACGGTCCGGCAAACAACAACACCGCCAACGCTGCGAGGTGAGTCCACAGTGCCCGGAAGCATTGTGGCCTTCTGAAGTAGGATATCATGGTTGTCCTCCATAAAATTCGTCAATTCCTGCCTCGACACACCTTGTGCCGTATCTTGCAGGAACATGTAAACACACCTCTAACGGCGTGTTGGAAACACTATAAAAGAGCATTGAAGCTAGTACGTGCTACCCCCGAACCTTAGCTTCTCAACACTGGACGAGATGGAAGTCGTATGGCGTAGTCAGAGGCCGGCTAGGTTGCGCCTTGCAGTACTCGTGCCATTTGTAATCGTTTGCTTGTCCTTCAGCTTCGACAATCCTAGTAACCCCTCCAGGGGCTGTCCAGGGGTTGCAGAATATTTTTTCTTGCGCTTGAAGCCTCCTGGAATCGTGACTACTTTGCCCTGGAACGAGATATCCAGAACTACTGAGACCAACTGAACCCGCCGAATCGCCGATTCGGACGGACCCCTGAGGTGAACGGAATGAACAGGACAGGAGTATTACTTAGAAGTGTTGTGTTGTTTGTTGTGTTTGTGTCGATGAGCGCTTGCTCCACCAGCTCCGGCAATGACAAGGATGCAACACAGCAAGAAGATGCAATGGACGATGGAACGACCGCGGATCTTCGGGCTGATCAAACCGAGTTGGACGTCATGTCCGACGAGCAAACCCCCGATACAATCCTGGATGCCAAGGTGGATACCGATTTAGCAGAAGTCGGGGATGACGCCATGGAGGTCATGGACGACGTCGATGTCAAAGAGGTCACCCCCCAGTGTACCGTCGACGGGGACTGTACCGAGTTCGAGGACTCAGACCTCTGCAATGGTACACTCGTGTGCGCGGACGGGGAGTGTGTCGTGGACGACGCTACCGTCGTAGACTGCAGCGCCACCGAGCTGGGTGCTTGCGAAGCAGTGGAATGCAACCCCGACACCGGGGCATGCGACGTGTCCGACGTTGCCGACGGATCCGCCTGCGATGACATGGACCCCTGCACAGCAGACGACCAGTGCCAAAGCGGCGTCTGCGCAGGAAGCGGGTCGTGCGCTGAATGCGGAAACGGCACCTGTGAAGAGGGAGAAGACTGTTCCAGTTGTATGGAAGATTGCGGAGCTTGCGAGGGAGACTGTTGTCTGCCCCACGCCACCGCCGGCTGTATGGACGCGGCGGTTCAAGCCTGTGTTTGTGCCGTTGACGACTTCTGCTGCACTTCCGAGTGGGACGAACCGTGCGTACTGAAGGTCGTCTCTGAAGGGTGCGGCACCTGCCCAGACCCCGCCTGCGGGGACCTGATGTGTAACGGCGACGAAACCCCTTGTAGTTGCCCGGGCGATTGCCCCAACGATCCCGACGCTTGCGAAGCCTGTGAGTGTGGTGGTTCGGGAGGCAACTGCTCTTGCGCCGTAGACTGTCTGGTCACGGGTGATTGCTGCGCCGATGCTTGCGACTCATGCAGCAACGGCTGCGACAATGTCTGCGGCAACGGCGTGTGCGAAACCGGGGAAAACCCCTGCACCTGTGCGGCCGACTGCCCCAACGACCCAGACGCCTGCGAAACCTGCGAGTGCGGCGGCTCCGGGGGCAATTGCTCCTGCGCTCCAGACTGCCTGGTTACCGGGGACTGCTGCGCCAATTCCTGCGACACCTGCAGCAACGGATGCCCTGACGTCTGCGGCAACGGCGTGTGCGAAACCGGAGCAACTCCTTGTACCTGTGCGGC
>CALFHQ010000222.1 GCA_937876385.1 uncultured Pseudomonadota bacterium | reverse complement strand
GGACCAGGGGTTGTTGATCCGGAAGGTGAGCCAGAAGCAGAGCCTTTTGCAGACGCTTCCCGTGGTCGCTGCGCTCGACGAAGACCGGCTCTCCATTAGCCGGATCGACCCCCGTAGCGTACATCACTGTGGATGCCGTCCCGGGGGTTGGGGTGAAGATCTGGCACTGCTCTGAAACGATCCCTTCCTCGGCCAGGAAAAGCGCCGTATCCAGCATGTCCCCCAACGTGGACCCTGGATGAGCTGCCATGAGGTACGGAATTACCTGTTGGCGACGGTGTGCTCGAGCAGTTTGGCGGGCAAAGAGGTGCACGAACTCCCTGAAATCGGACCCGCCCGGCTTTCGCATGGTTTGAAGGACGTGAGGGACTGTGTGCTCCGGGGCAATCTTCAGGTGCCCGCTGGTGTGGTGGAAAGCGACCTGCTCCACCAACTTCGAGGATTCCAACGCCAGGTCCAGGCGCAAACCAGTGGTCACGAAGGTGTGCTTGACGCCGGGAATTCGGGCCACTCTCTCCAGCAATTCGCAATACTCGTCCTGGGCCGTCTTGAAATGTTTGCATCGGTTGGGAGACAGACAGGAAGGGCGACTGCACGGCGACTCTTGAGTACAGCGAGCGCCGAACATGTTGGCCGAGGGGCCCCCGACGTCGCGAATGGTTCCGTCAAAGGCCGGATTCGCCACCATGCTGCGAACCTCTTGTTCGATGCTCTCGGGGGAACGGCTTGACACAATCTTCCCCTGGTGGGCGTGGATGGCGCAGAAGGCACACCCACCGGCGCAGCCCCGATGGGACGTAACCGAGAACTGAACCTGCTTTACTGCGGGAATCTCCTGGTTGCCGTACATGGGATGAGGTAGACGAGAAAAGGGGAGGGCGTACACGGCATCCAGTCGAGCCGACGACAAAGGAGGAGCCATGGGATTCGAAACCACTCGCACCGCGCCGTTCTCCTGAACCAGCACCCTCTTCCCCTGTTTCTCCTGATTTCGCCAGGCCTCAATGTGGGCGCCGGTGTCCTGACGGATTCGTTGCCATCCGGGAATTTCCACGGAATCTGGTGGCGCTTCCTCTCCTTTGGGGAGGCGATACGTCACCCCAGCGAGAAGTCGAAGACGCTCCATCGAAGAGGAACGCAACGATTCGTCACGGCCCTCATCAAGAAAGCGAGCCACCTCGATGACCGTGTCGTCCGCCATGCCGTGGAGGATGAGATCCAGGGGTGCATCGACCAACACCGAACGACGCACCGAGTTGCTCCAGTAATCGTAATGTGCAAAGCGACGAAGGCTTGCCTCGATTCCACCGGCAAGAAGGAATACGCTGCTTCCAAAGACCCGTCGAACCCAGTTGGCATAGACCGTTACCGCCCGATCCGGGCGACCCCCCGCTTTGCCCCCCGGTGCATACGGGTCGTCACTGCGAGGGCGCCGAAGTGCTGTGTAATTGGCCACCATGGAGTCCAACGCACCGGCGGTGACTCCAACAAACAGACGTGGGGGACCAAAACCGCGCAGCACCTCGTCGTCGGTCACATCTGGGCGAGACAGCAATCCCACTCGATACCCGGCGTCCGCAAGCAAACGACCGATGAGCGCTGCCGGGAAAGAGGGATGGTCCACATAGGCATCCCCTGTCAGGAGCAGGACATCCAACTGTTGCCAGCCCCGACTGCGCATGTCGTCTGGGGAGACCACGAGGTATGAGTTCGTCTTCATCGTCCCGCCATTGTATTGCGTGGGGCTCCATCTCTCCAGTCTCTTTGTCGCATCCGCCGCATCGGCCTTGACGAAGAGGCGCAAAAGGGGTAGGGATTTTCAAACCGGAGAGAGGCGAATGCGGGCGATATCACTACAGTCGGGAAGCAACGGGAACTCCATTTTTGTGGAGGTTGCAGGGAAGAAAATTCTCTTTGATGCAGGGATCTCTGCAAAGGCCGTTCGAACCCGATTGGCCGACTTCGGATACGACGCCAAAGAGCTGGATGCCCTCTTCGTAAGCCACCGACACAGCGACCACTCCAAGGGAACTGGAGTCGTTCACCGAGCCTTTGGACCCAGCCTGGCCATGACCCACGAGACCTTCCGATACGTCAATATGCGGGATCCGAAGGTAAAAGTGAACGATGTTCTGGTTTTTCAGGAGGGGGACACTGTGGAGCTGGGAGAGGT
>CALFHQ010000221.1 GCA_937876385.1 uncultured Pseudomonadota bacterium | reverse complement strand
CATCCAGCGGTTTGAACCCTTCGATGTAAACGGCCATGACATCAATCTGGGGGTCTTCCAGAAAGGCCTCCACAAAGTCGGTGTAAGTCAAATCGAGCTGATTTCCAGTGGAAATGGCGTAGGGAGGATCGAGCACCGGAATGCGATTCATTCGGGTGATCATAAACGCTCCACTCTGGGAGACGAGGGCAGCATTGCTGACCTTCCCGGAGGGCATTGGGAGCTTTATCTGGGGAATAAACAGGGTGTCGTATCGGCCGGGCCTGGAGCGAACTCCCAGGCAGTTCGGGCCCACCATCACGGGGGCAAAGCGTCCCTCCGCTCGAGCCGACGCCAGGGCCTCCTTGAGCGCTTCCGCTTTCTTCTTTCCCCCTTCGGTTTCCCCCATTCCGCCGGCAATGAGGACCAGAGAGTGGGCCTTCTGGGAAGTCATGACTTCTTCCACGGTTCCGGGAACAAGGTCGGCTCCCACGGCGACCACCATCAAATCGGCCGTCCAAGGCAACTCGGTGATCGAAGGAACACAAACGACCCCGTCGATTTCGTCCCCCTCCACGGCCCCGGGGCGCACCACACGGATATCGTCTCGAGGGAATTGCTCTCTCAGAAGATTTCTCAGGATGACTCGACCCACATTCAGGTTCTTCGCCGACACCCCGGTGATGGCGGCGGTCTTTGGGTTCAGTAGTCGAAACACCTTGCGAGTGTCCACACTCTTCTCCTGGTGGAATTCTCGGCCAAAGCGAAGAAAAGCGTCCACCGCCACGACCTTCCCTTTGGAAAGGAAGAGGGGATTGATCTCGAAATCTAGAATGGTAAAGCCGTCGGGGCTTTGGTTGGAGCATTCGTTGGCCAACCGCCCGAAGAACCGAATCACGTCGAGGAGAGCCTCGGGGCTGGTTCGGCATTTGGCTTCCCGGGTCTGTCCGGTCATGAGTCGTCCGGCGTAGGACTTGAGGAACTTGGCGAGTCCTTCCTCGGGAGTGGAGAGCGCCGGGGAGAAGATCGTTGTTGCTTCTCCCCCTTTGAAATTCGCGGCCAGGGCCTCGGCTTCCAGTCCGCCAAACCCCAATGCGAGGACAGGGCCCATGTCCGGGGTGAATCGCAGCCCGGCAAACAGTTGGGATCCCAGGGCACCGTCGTTCTCCACGAACTCGCTGACGATGACACCTTTGACGGTCTCCAGGAGCTCCTCGCCCCCTTTTTCCAGCACCGAGGCGAAAATATCTGAGGCTCCCTGAACGATGGCCTCGGGGGTGTTATCGACGATGGCGACTCCCCCCATTTCCGTCTTGTGTGTGATGGCGGGTGACACCACCTTGACGACAGCACGGCTCCCGGGGATGGACTGGACCTGTGCCTTGAGATCTCCGGTCCGTTCCAAAGCAAAGAAGGCAGGGGTGTCCAAACCGCCTTCTCGCAACAGAGAATAGAGTTCCGGCTCGAGGAGAGTACTTCGCCCCTCTCTCTCGGCTTGTTCCAGGAGCTTCAACACCGATGTTTCAAATGGCATGTCAAGGACCTCTACAAGGGGAAGGGAACAAAAGTGTTGCACCGAAGCGAACCCCGAACAAGTCGGGGTTCTCGAGTGGAATCAGCTAAGTTTCTGAACGAGCTCCTGGTCACAGGAAACCGGCTCTTCGAGGGCACACAGGTAGGCCGTGGCCTTCTCCGGGGTAGCCTTGAGAACCTCCGCAAAAGCTGGGGCCAGTTCGGGATTGTAAGATGTCACAACGAGCTTTCGAACCAGGCAATAGATGGTGCTGTTGGCAACTCCCAAATCGAGGAGCTTCTTGTAAAACATCCCTGCGTTGTGGGCATCTCGGAGGACGGCCAGGTTGGTCTCCACGACCTTCTCCCCCTTCTTCTCGAAGAGCCCTCGGATGATGGGTTCAAAGTCCTCCACCGAGAAGGGAAGGAAGGGAGTCGCTGCACCCACTGTGGCCACGTTCTGGGCTCTGGGAGCCTTGTGCGCCATTGCAATAGCACGGGCGTTGAAGAGGACGGCATTTGGCAAGGCCAGGACCGCGTCGATGACGGCCTCTTCGTCGGGATAATCGGGGATATTGACGAAGGTCTGGTTGTTGCTGACCACGACTCCTTCGGGGGCCAGGAAAGCGAGGTAGCGTTGGACTTCGAGGGGCTCCACGCTGAGGATCATGTCCGCTCGTCCCTCGGGGATAAGGTCGGAGATGATCTCCTCGTCGGAGATGCGCATGTGGGAGTACACGGCCCCACCCCGCTGCGCCATTCCGTGAACTTCGGCCTGCTTGAATCGCAAGCCCTTGTTGACTGCCGCGTTGTCCAGAAGGTAGGCAATGGTCAAGATTCCCTGTCCACCCACACCAGCCAGCACGATATCGTATTTCATCGGTTGCCCTCCTCGCTATCTGCGTTTCATCTGGATGCATGCTCGTCTGGAGATGATGACGGAGAGACCTTCGTACTCGATCTCTTCCCGAATCAACTGGACGCTCGCTTCGTGATTCTTTGCCAGGGGGTCCATCAATCGAACGTGCTCCGGGTGGACTCCCAGCCCCTTCACGAGGTTCACCAGCTCGTCGCCGGTTGCCATGGTCTCCTGGGTTCCCGTCATGGCTACGGTGCCGTTGTCGAGGATCATCACAACCATGTTGTTGTTCTCTCGAACGGCTCCCAACAACCCGGTCATACCGGAGTGGGCAAACGTGGAGTCCCCGATGGTGCAGAGCACGGGGAAGAGTCCAGCGTGTACAGCGCCACTGGCCATGGAGATACTGGCTCCCATGTCCACGCAGGTCTCAATGGCGTTCAGGGGAGGATAGAATCCCAGGGTGTAGCAACCGATGTCGGAGGTCACCGTGGGCTGAGCGTAGGCGGACGTGGCCTCGTTGATGGCCTTGTATGTATCGATATGTGGGCAGCCAGGGCAGAGAGCCGGGGGGCGCTTGGGAAGGGGATCAATGGTAGCTCCCCAGCGCTTCTCGGGGTTCAATTCCATGGCATTGGCAACGACGGTGGGGGTCAACTCCCCGGTTCGGGGGAGGAAGCCGTCCAACTTTCCTCGAATCAGCTTGCCTGCTGGTGCCACGATTCCTCGCAGCATCTCTTCAACGTACGGGGCCCCTTCTTCCACGATACGGACTTCGTCTACTGCATCCACCAACTGGCGGACCTTCTCCATGGGCACGGGGTAGTGAGAAATTCGCAGGTGGGGAACATCGATGGTGCCGCCCAACGCTTCTCGAACGTAGTTGTGGGCGATTCCAGTGGAGATGATGCCGACTTTGTTGTCCTTTCCTTCGAGAACCAGTTCGTTGTAGGGACTGTCCTCCGCCAGCTTCTTCAGCGTCGGCTGCTTCTCAGTGACTTTCTTGTAGAGCTGTCTCGCATTGACGGGAAGGAGGGTGAAGCTCCCGCCTCTGGGCACCTTCTTGATACCATTTTGTGCCTTGGGTTCCGCCGTGACGACATCGGCGCGGCTGTGGGCCAGACGGGTGGTCACTCGAATCATCACCGGAACCTTGTGCTCTTCAGAAAGCTCCAGCCCCAATCGAGTCATGTCGTAGGCTTCCTGCTGATTGGCCGGCTCCAGACACGGGATGAGATTGAAATGGGCGTAGTAGCGAGAGTCCTGCTCGTTTTGCGAGGAGTGCATCCCCGGGTCATCGGCGATGAACACCACCATCCCACCGTTGACTCCGGTCACCCCGGAGTTCATGAAGGGGTCGGCTGCGACGTTCAAACCCACGTGTTTCATCGAAACGATGGTTCGTTTTCCGGCGTAGGACATGCCCAACGCTTCTTCGTAGGCGACCTTTTCATTGGCGGACCATTTTGCGTGGACAGAGTACTTCTTCTGCTGTCGTTCGATGAACTCAAACAGCTCCGTCGACGGAGTTCCTGGGTATGCGTAGGCTCCGCTGATTCCAGAATGCAGCGCTGCCAAAGCGACGGCTTCATCCCCCAGCAACAGTTCTCGTTTCGCCATGTTGGGTTACCTCCTCCCTGAATAGAGCAACAAGTTTGTAGATTTTTACCCTTATTGCTCAGGGGGATTCAAGGAAAATAACTTAATACGCTCCTTGCCCCTGGCCAAACAAGGCGCTGGGGGGAAGTCGTTTGTCTAATTGACACGCATGCCCGGCTTCGCCTTCTCCTCGACTCCCAGGAGAAACACGTCTTCGCCACCGGGTCCAGCAGCAAGCAGCATCCCTTCCGACAGGCCGAATTTCATCTGCCGGGGGGCGAGATTTGCCGCCACCACGATCTTTCGTCCGATGAGTTTTGCCGGGTCGTGGGACTTCTTGATTCCAGCGAAGATGGTTCGTGTCCCGAGGGGTCCGAGACTGACTTTGATCTTCAGCAACTTGTTGGCCTTGGGAACCCCTTCCGCTTCGAGGATTTCGGCGACCCGCAGATCGACCTTGACGAAATCGTCGTAAGAGACGGTTTCCGTGAGGTCGTCCACTTCGTATGCCTCTTCTTCCGGCGTCTCTTCGCTGCGTTTGGTGCTGGCCTCGACCATTCCCATAACGGCCTCTTCTTCGAGCTTCTCGAAGATGGGCTCGAAGGGTTTCACCGTTCCTTCTTCGAGGCGCTCAAAGACCGCCTCAAAAGAGGTCACTTCCCGATTCAACAGGGCTTGAACCTTCGCTGCCAATTGGGGCATTACGGGGGTCAGGAGGACGGCCAGTTTGCCGAAGGCGTTCACCCCGGCGGTGCAGATGGCTCGAGCCTTCTCGGGGTCCTCTTTGATGGCGGCCCACGGGGCCTGGTTGGCGACGAACTGGTTTGCAGCGTGTGCCAACTCAATGAGCCGTCGCATGGCCTTGGAGTACTCCCGCTGGTCGTAGAAACCGGCGATTTCCCGGGCCCCGTCTTCGAGGGCCTCCATCAGCTCGATTCCGGCCTCGTCCATGGGACCGAGGCGGCCGTCCAATCGTTTGGAGAGGAAGGACATCGTTCGGGAGCCGAGGTTGATGAACTGGTTCGCCACATCGGAGTTCACCCGAGTGACGAAATCGAAGAGGTTCAAATCGATATCTTCCACCCGTGCGTTGAGCTTGCAGGCGTAGTAGTAGCGCAGCGCCTCGGGGTTCAAGTGTTCGAGATACTCCCGGGCGGAGATGAACGTTCCTCGGCTCTTGGACATCTTCTTTCCGTTGACGGTGAGGAAGCCGTGGACGTAGACCTTGTCGGGAGTTTGAAGGTCTGCACCCATGAGCATGGCCGGCCAGAACAACGTGTGGAAGTAGAGGATGTCCTTTCCGATGAAGTGGACAATTTCGCAATCATCGCTGCGCCAGAAGTCATCGAAGTTTCGTCCGGTTCTCTCGCACCAGTTCATGGTGCTGGCCATGTACCCGATGGGTGCGTCGAGCCAGACGTAGAAGTACTTGTCGTCGGTGCCTGGAATTTTGAATCCGAAGTAGGGGGCATCCCGGGAGATGTCCCAATCCTTGAGCCCCCCCTCAAACCATTCCTTGATTTTGCTTCGAACTTCTGGTTGGACGTGATCGCCGTCGATCCAGCTCTCGAGTTGTTCCTGGAAATCCCCGAGCTTGAAGAAGTAGTGGGTCGAGGTTCGGGTTTCGGGGGCGGTTCCACACAACGAGCAATGGGCTTCAACGAGGTCGGTGGGGTCGTAGGTCGCCGAGCAGATCTCGCAGGCGTCGCCGTACTGGTCTTCGGCGCCACACTTTGGACATTTGCCCCGAATCATGCGGTCGGGGAGGAACATGGCGTCTTCGGGACAGTACATTTGCTCGATATCCCGCTGAGCGATATGTCCCTTCTCTTTCACGGCGAGGTAGACCATCTCGGCGAGCAACTTGTTTTCCGGGGAGTTGGTGGTGTAGTAGTTGTCAAACTCCACCAGGAAATCCTGAAAGTCTCTGTAGTGCTCGGCGTGAACCGCTTCGATCAACGCTTCGGGGGTGATTCCCTGGTTTCTGGCGGAGATCATGATGGGGGTGCCGTGGGTGTCATCGGCGCACATGTAGTGACACTCGTGTCCCATCATTTTCTGCTGGCGGACCCAGATGTCGGTCTGGATATACTCCACCAGGTGTCCGAGGTGGATGCTTCCGTTGGCATAGGGGAGGGCACTGGTAACAAGGATCTTTCTGTGGTCCGTCATATTCTCTTCTCCCTTCAATCGCCCCCCGCACCGTTCGAGGGTCCAGGGCCAAATTCATGGGCAACCGATTGCCACGAGTCAAAACCGAGACGGTTCTATCACAGGAACCCCAGGCGTTCAATCCATTCGCTGGTGAATGCCGGCGGACAACCAGCTTCTCCCGAGATCCGTCTCCCCGATTGGCGTGCCCCGAGGACAGTCTACGCACCCCTTCGCCGGCTGCGGAAAGGCGTTCTTGACATCTGTCCGGCGACGTTGTTCAATCAACACGAATTTGTACTGGGAGGGACTCGAATGCGGCGATTGATGTACCTTGGATTTGCAGCGCTCTTCACTCTGACCCTGTTCGTCGAACCGGTTCAGGCCCGTCGAAAGACTACAAAGAAGGTGGTGGAGCCGACCCTCGAGGAGGGCCTGTCCAACGAAATCTGGGTAGTCCTTGAGAAGGGAACCCGAAGCGCCGACATGGTGACTCGTGCCACAGCCATCGAAAACCTGAGCCGGATCAACGCCGAGAAGGCTCGGGATTACGTCGTGGATGCCGTGGCCGACCCTCAGTGGGTGGTTCGGTACTCTGCCATCAAGACCCTCATCGGTTTGAACAACGATGCGTATCGAAAGCCGTTGGCCAACGCCATCGCCAACTCCGCCCTCTACGAGAAGAAGGAGCGATCGCCCCTGAACCTCGTGCTGCTACTCCCCCACGACGAGGCGGTTGAGCTGCTCAAAGAGGCGCTCATCAAGGTGGAGAGCGTTCGAGATATCATCTTGAAGGAGATCTTCCGACCGGAGTCACCCATCGCCGCTCAGTTCTACGAAAGTCTGAAGAACGTGCCTGCGGTGAAGGGATGGGTTCTGGACAACCTGGCCGTGTTCAAGGACAAGAATCTGTACCCCCTCCTCGTGAAATCCATTGCCACCCTGACGAAGGAAGAGCTGCTCAAAGTGTTCGCCTTCCTGGAAGGGCTTGACAAGAGCTATGACGTCTCCTTCTTGTCTGCGTACCTGAAGGACAAGGACGAACAGCTCCAGGAAGGAGCGGCGTTCATTCTGGTATCTCGGGGGGACGAACGTGGGCTTGAGATCATGCTTCCCCTTTGCGATGAAAACGACGTCCGCAGACAGTTGCGTTGTATCAACTCAATCAAAGGGTTGCCCACAAATCCCGAGGTCAAGGAGCGCGCCAAGTTGTTCCTTTATGGCGACCCCGATCCGCAGGTTCTCTACGCCGTGTACGAATTGTTCACCAACGCCCAGGACGAATCGATCTACGAGCGAATGGTAGCTCGACTTCAGTCCACGACGAACATTGGCCATCGTGCTGCGGCGGTGTATTTCATTCCGAAACTCAAAGGAACCCGAGCACTGCCACAGCTCCACGGAATGCTGCGAGATGGCAGCCCCTTGATTCGGCAGAAGGTGGCACAGGCCATCGGCGAGTTGCGCCAGGCGGAGTCCGTTCCCTTCCTGGAAGATGCCCTCAACCACGACAACAATGACGACGTGCGAAGAGAGTTGGTCAAGGCCCTGGGTTCCATCGGAGATCGCTCCATCATCCGAGTGGTATCCTTCCTCATCTTCGACCCCACGGTGAAAGACGCGGCCATCGATGCCTTGTGCAACGTGCAGCATCGAGATGCCATCCCGACCCTCCGCAACGTCTTGCAGACCCAGTTCAACGCCAATCAGCGGGCCAGAGCGCTGGAAGCCATCATTCGAATCAGCCCCGCCGAAGGGGTGGACGTATTCAAAGCGGCCCTGGGCTGGATTCCCTCCGGATTCCTTGAGAGAATGGCCAAGCAGCTCAAGCGGGAGTTCATCGAGTACCTGAAGATGGCCCTCACGAGCATCAACCCCGAAGTTCGAAAAGAAGCCGTCCTCGCATTCCGCTACATGGGAAGCGATGTTGAGTTGAAGGTCCTTCAGACACAGCTCTTCTCCGCCACCGACACGGATCTGCGAGTTACCATCCTGCATCGAATCTCTGAGATCCAGGGGAAAGATTCCCTCCCCATGCTCCAGGCCTTCCTGAAGGACAAGAATCGAGAGTTGCGGCTGGCCGCCATCCAGGAAACAGCCAAGTACGCCGAGAAGAACAGTGAAGCCTCGGCGGCCCTTCGGGGGCTCCTCGTGGACCCGGACGACGTCTTCCGGGTGGCAGCAGCAGCAGCCCTCCTCGATATCCACTTGAGACCAGTCTCCTGAACTTCCCAATCGTCGACCCTCGCCATCTTCGGTGAAATCATGAAATGCCCCCCCATGCTTCTGTTTGACATCGACGGAACCCTTGTAAAGACGGGGGGAGCAGGGAAGGCGGCCTTTGAACACGCCTTCAAGCAGGAGCTCTCCATCGACAACCCCTTTGAGGGTTTGCACCTGTCCGGGATGATGGATGCCGCCATCATCGACCAGGTGGTGGAAGGTCACCTCAATCGCAAGGCGACTCCCGAAGACCACGAGGCAATCAGGCGTTCCTACATCGGGCGCATGGGGCTGGAAATGGAGCTATACCGAGACCGATTCAAGACCCTGGAAGGACCTCCCCCACTCCTTCTGGCCTTGAAGAAGGCCGGTTGTCATCTGGGATTGGCCACAGGGAACTATGTTGAAGTGGCAAAGCTCAAGTTGGAAGTAGCCGGGCTGTGGAGCTTCTTTGATTTTGGCGGGTACGGCACCGACGCCACCCTCCGTCCCGAGATGACCCGAATCGCCATCGAGCGCGGACTTCGGCACGCCAAAGCACCCATTTCAATGGACCGAATCTGGGTCATCGGTGACAGCCCCAAGGATGTTCAGGCAGCCCGAGCAAACGGGGTTCGCTGCCTGGCTGTGGCGTCCGGGTGGACCTCCGCCGAGGATTTGGCTTTGGAGGAACCCGATGCCGTTCTTCAAGACCTCTCGGATCTGGTCGGGGTATTGGAACTGTTCGGCATCGAATCCGATTGACTGATTTGCCCCCTTTTGCCTATTCTGCTCCCTGTATGGGAATGAAAAAATCGAGGGAAAACCATGGCGGATGAGGACTCACAGCGGTCGAAAGGTCACAAGAGCCGAGGGGGCCGCATGACCCGATTCACCCCCCAGGGGGCCGCTGGGACGGTAGCCCGGGTGTTGCAGGAAAACAACCACGAGGCCTATTTTGTCGGCGGCTGCGTACGGGACACACTGCTTCACCGCCGAGTCAGTGACTACGATGTAGCAACCTCCGCTCACCCGGACACCATCGAAACGTTGTTTCCAAAGACCATCCCGGTTGGGAAGGCCTTTGGCGTCATCATGGTGCGGCACGGGGAGTTCATCACCGAGGTAGCGACCTTCCGAAAGGACGTTGATTACCAGGACGGGCGCCACCCCACCTCAGTGGAATTCAGCGACGCCAAAGAAGACGCCCGACGGCGAGACTTCACCGTCAATGCCTTGTTCATGGAGCCAGGCAGCGGGAAGATCCTCGACTTCGTAAACGGAATCTCCGACTTGAGTCGCCGAATCATTCGCACCGTGGGGAACCCCGACGAGCGGTTCCAGGAGGATCACCTGCGGACTCTGCGAGCGGTGCGCTTTGCTGCTCGACTTCAGTTTTCCATCGAAGACAAGACCGCTGGGGCCATTCGCCGAACCGCCGATCAGATCAAAGGGGTCTCGGTGGAGCGAGTCTTCGCCGAACTGGACAAGATGCTTACCGACGAACACGCCGGGGACGCCATCGGCCCTCTGGTAGAGTTGGGGCTCATGGAGCGAGTCCTCCCGGAGGTCGCAGAGCTGTTTCGAAGGAATCCGGAGGTTGTCGAGGGGATGAACCTCCTGGACTCCGTCATCTCGGACTTTCGGTGGTGCCGGATGTGGAAGAGCGCCGTCGGGTTTTCCCTCCTGATGCGGCATCTGGGTCATCTCCGGTACACCGAGACGACCCCGGACCCCGAGGACGTGGCCGAGTGGGGAGCCCGAAGTGCTGGGGAGATCCTGGAGCGACTGGCCACCTCAAAGGCCCTTCGCAGTGCTGTTACGGAAGTTATCCGAATGCAGCCGCTCATCACGGGGTCCTCTCGATTTTCCCTGGCAGATCGCAAGCGATTGGTCATGAGACCCTACTTCGAAGAAGCCATAGAGGTCTATCGAATCTCGGAGTTGACCACCGGTGGGACGGGGCTTGAACGGTATCTCAACCTGCGAGACCTGGGCCGGACGTTGCGCCATGATCCTCCCGACTTTTCATCGATATTTTCCGGGGAGGATCTCATCGAGATGGGACTCAATCCCGGTCCGAATTTCAAAGGAATCCTCCACGAAATGGAGTCTGCCTATTTGGGAGGAGTCGTCACCACCCGGGACGAGTTGATCGCCCTGGCCAAACACCGGTTCCAGAAGAAATAGGCAAGCCGCAGCGACAGGAGTTGTTCATGGAAAACCTCACCCCTTTGGAGCTGGTCACGATGGTCCAGCGAGTCTTTCAGCCCACCTCAGACGACTCGGGCCTCGCCTTCCTGGTGGATCTGCCTGACGAAGAAGTTCCCGACACCGCTCTTTGGAAGCTGCGGCGAGAATTGGCCTTCGAATGGTACCATCTCTTGAAAGATGCAGAGGGGGAGTTAGGGTTCCCGGTGGCGCTGGTGCTCTATCGAAATCCCAGAATGAACAACGCCGACCTCCCGGACTCCGGATGGAGGTTCGACGGTTCTCGGTTGCCTCTTACGGCGGACGAATTGGACCCGGAGAAGTCCCAACCCCTCGAATCGGTTTACCAGGCCTTCTCGATGTTCCTGGCGCCGACCCAGTTCTCCGCTACCGCTCCGCTGAAGCTGCTGTCTCGACAGTTCAACTTTCGAGCGGCCACCATGCCCGGCTTCAAGCGGTCGATGATTCCGGCGCTGCGCCTGGATTATGTGGAGATCAACCGACGGGTCAACTTCCTCAAAGGACTCGTGGACATTTGCCGGAAGGCAGACTTTCTGTTTGACGTTGAAGGAACGTCCTACCGCCTCACCCTGGACCTGCGTCACCGCACGGGGCACGCCTCGGGGGGCATGTTCCCGGATCGGAAAGTGGCCGGGAACCTGCCGTCGGGAGAGACCTACATCGTGCCGTACGAAGGGGAAGTGGAGGGCGATCCCAGTCAGAGCAACGGCTTCCTGCCGGTGCAGTTTGAAGATGGCGTGGTGGTGTATGAGATCCGGGAGAACCGGGCCATCAAGGTGGTCGGAGAGGAACCTGCTGCGTCAAGAGAGCAGGCGTATCTGGAACGGGAACCGGCATACGGAAACATGGCCGAGTTGGGGTTGGGAGTGCTCTCCGATTTCGGTTTGAAGCCCACTGGAGAGATCCTGTTGGATGAGAAATTGGGACTCCACATTGCCTTTGGTCGCAGTGACCATTTTGGGGGGCAGGTGGGCGCCTCGAGCTTCTCTTCACCGGGGGCTGTAGTGCACATCGATCGAGTCTATATCCCGGAGACCCAGCCCAAAGTCACCGTAGTTAGTGCCGAGCTGGTGAAGGACAACGGAGACGTCGTGACTCTCATTGAAGACAACGAGTACGTCATCAACTTCGCCTGAACGTCTTTGATTCTGTGAAAGGTCAGGCGTCCAGTCGCCTGGTTCTCTGATGGAAACGTTTCACCTGAATGGCCGCGCCCAGGATGATCACAACGGAAGCCAGTGTGTAGATCATCACTGCGCTGATGGCGGTTTTGAGTCCCACGGAGAGGAGCAGGCAAGCTACGGGCAGGAGGGTTGCCACCAGGAGCAGTCCAACACCGGTGCGGAAGGGATACGCTTCGTCGGGATAGAGCGTCCGTCCCACCATCTGTGCGGGAATCCAGATCACGTAGATGAGGGCAAAAAGGTCGTACAGTAGAATCCAGATGCTCATGGCCGTTCCCCCTCCCGTGTCTCCGGTTGCTCGTCCTTTTGTTTCTCCGCTCGACGCATGAGTCCTCGAACCCCGCCGAATCGAGACAGGTCAAGTCCCACCAGCGCCGTCGCTCCCATCATCGATACAAGGGAGACTTGAGTCAAGTGCGCAACGATAGCAAAAGACACCGCCTCATCCCACGACACGTCCGCCACAAGCTCCAGAGCGGTGGCTGCAAAGAAGTGGAAGCTTCCGGCATTGGTAGGAGCGGCGGGAATCATGAAGCCGATGCCCGTGATGCCGATGACAAACATGGCTGCCGGAATGGAAATTTCGATATGCAAAGAGCGCGCTGAGAGGCAGATGACAAAAGCCAGGAGGACAAAGGACAACGTCGTGTAGAACAGCGCCATCATGGCTCTGGGCAGAGACTCGACGACCACCGACAGTCCGTCCAGGAAAGCCAAGATGGCGTGGTAGACTCGGTCCTCGAATCGCCCGGCGAGGGCGCTGAGCTTGCGAAGCCAGGAGGTATCGCTTTGTCGTTGCAGCTCTCTTTGTCGCCACCGGGCACCCACGAAGGCCAGCACGAAGAAAGCGAGAGCCACCCCGGTCAGAAGCGCGATTCCGGCAACAACATAGGTCGGGGCGTCCACAAAGAGAATGGAGAAGAGCATCATCAGCACAACGAGCAGCAAGTCGTAGATTTTGTCCCCGAACACCGTAGCGACGGCAAATGGGAAGGACATCTGCGGTTGGTTTGCCGAGAGAAGGTAGGGACGCACCAGCTCTCCCAGTCGGGCTGGGATGATATTGTTCATGAAGAAGCCGATGAGGGTCAGTCGACATGCCAGGGCACGAGTCACGAGGCCACGCCCTGCCAGGAGCACCCTCCAGCGAAGTCCTTTTAGAATGTAGTGGACTCCCAGAAGAGCGAACATGGGAATCAGGAGCAGCACGTCCATCCCCAACAACACCCGCTGAGTCTCGGCCCAGTTGAGGCGATAGAGGATGGCCACGAGGAAGGCCACGGCCACCAGCAGGCCGAGAATCGTCTGTGAGACACGCCGGTTCATGACTCGTCCGAGTCCGGGGCGGAGCGACCGGTACGAAGCTCCTCCAGATCCTGCCAGGAGTATTGAAACAGCTTGCCGTTGACCAGAAGGGATTTGAACTCTTTGAGGGTCGAAAGGGCGTTGTTGCGAGCCTCTGGATCCATCTCGAAGACCCTTGCTGCGACATTGTGGCAGTACCGGCACCCCTCTCCACAGCGGTCGACGTGGCATCGGTTCTTCACGAAGTGCTCCATGAATCCGTCCAATGCCCGGTTGTCGATGGTGGGGCGCTCCCAGCGGAACATGTCCTTGTACCGGGCCAGCTTGAGGAGGTTGGCGCGGGCAGGTTTGAACATGTATTTCAGACCGTCCCACGGCTTCTTGTTCTGGTAAGCGAGGTTATTGGTCGGATGGGAGAACAGGTCGTACAGGTTTCCATCGTGTCGGCCGGCGGTGTATCGGTCCACAATGAAGGCGATGGTGTCGGAATCCATGGCTCGGTTGACGAGCTTCAGGGAGTCAATTCCCAATTCGGCGTAGTAGTGCTGGTCCTCTGGACGGATCCATCCCGCCATAAGGAAGTGCGCCGGGTCTTCCAATCGAAGAATGGAGCAGGAGAGGTAGCAGTAGTCGATGACAAATCCCCCGGAAGGGTGGTTCGACTGGGACGAGTGGGCGTTGAGGTTCCCGTGGTACCGACTGAAGGGACACCCTCGAAGGCACTCAAGGTTGGCAATCACCTGGAGATTGATTCCTACCCGCTTCCGGATCTCCGCCAGCCGCTCAAAGTCTCGATTGACGCTGGTAACAGACAAGGTGATTCGATCGGCCCCCAACCCTTCGAAGTAGGAGGCCATTTCCGGGGAATCCACCCCCACCATGGTGGAGATGTTCACCTTCATGGAGGGTTCTAAGGCCTTGATAATCTCCACCAGCATCGGAATGGACACGGTGACGGCGTTGGCACCCGCATCCACGGCAAACTTCAGGGCTGCTTCGATACGTTTTCGCCCTTGCCGCGTGAACTCCTGATTGTCCAGACAGGTGGCGTTGAGGAGGTAGTTGAAGTCCACCCCGTTGTCACGAACGGCTCGGATATGGCGAACGGCCTGGCGTTTGGAAACGCTGGGGAGAATGACGCTGGGACGCCCTCCACCCAGGGGGTCGGACTGAAGCTTCCCATAGACCTCGGTGATTCGGCTGAAATTGAGCTTGTCCACCAGATCTGGCTGCATGTTGCTGGGCACGCACAGCGAGGGAAGGGGAACGGCTTGAGCGGAGTCTTCCTGGTTGGGCCTTTCCGGCGTCATGGTGCCCCTACTGCTTGGGCTCGAAGTTTCCGAAGAATTCTTCTTCCGCCCGTTCATAGTGGTCGATGACCTGCCTTACATACTCTCGCTTCTCGAGGTAGGAGCCCCGGAAGAAGCTGCGTTTGAACCCGTAGATGACGATGTTCTTGAGTTCGCGACGCCCCAGAGCGAAGACGTTGGCTGCCTTGTAGAGTTCGTCGGTCATTGTGGTGTTGGAAACCGTCCGGTTGGCGGTGCAGATGGTGGTGGAGATTTTGTGAGCCCGCATGAGTCTGAATTGGTGGTTGCGCAGCTCCTTGATGCGGGGGTTGGTCTGCATGTTGGAGGTCAAGCACACCTCCACGGTGATGCGACGGTCGGCGATGTATGCTGCCAGATCCTGCACGTAACGTTCTCGATTCGTGATGATGGGATCCTGGACGGCGGAAGCGTCGAAGAGGTAGTAGCCGTGTCCGATCCGGTCGGCGTGAATGTCGGTGATGGCCTGGAAGATGGACTCGGGTCCAAAGGCCTCTCCGGCGTGCACTGTCTTCTTCAAGAAGTGCCGATGAACGTGGGTAAACGCTGCCTGGTGGTGCTCTGCGGGGTAGCCGGCTTCTTCTCCGGCGAGGTCGAAACCAACGATTGGGATCCCCAGTTGGTCTCGAATCTTCGTGATACCGCGGGCCAGTTCGAGGGATGCGATGGCGTGAATTTCCTTCTTGTTGGAGTGCTGGTGCACCTCGTACAGGCGTCGGTAGTACTCGGAGAAGGTCGGCTCGAAGTGGCGCATGGCGCAAGCGATGATGCCGTACTCAAAGGGAGGTTGGGAACCATCGACTACCGCCGACATGTTGTTTCTTTCGTGCTTGGCCTGCACCAGGCCGTGGTTCACGGCGGTGAGGACATCCTCCATGGTCTGCTTGTCGTTGATGTGCAGTTGGGGAGCAAATCGGGGCTCCACATAGCACACTCCCTCGTTGATATTGTCCCAGGCAAACTCGTAGGCAGCTCTCTCCAGCGACTTGGGATCCTGGAGGACGCCGGTGAGGAAGTGGAAGCCGTATAGATACTCTCCCAGGTTTGCGTAGGAGGGCTTAAAGACGAGTTCCTTGAGTCCTTCTACGGTATAGCTGGGCAACTCGAGGTTTTGCTCTTTGGCCAACTCGATAAGGGTTTCCAGTCGAAGGGAACCGTCAAGGTGAACGTGAAGATCCGACTTGGGTAGTGACTGGATGAATGCTCGGGGGTAAAGTTCTTCTTCCTGTGGGGTGCTTTTCTTTTCTGTCATTCCTTGTTCCTTTTCTCTGATTCGCTACAGGTATATTCCGTTTGCGAGGTATGGATTGTCTCTTTTTTCCCGGGCGATGGTGGTGTTGGGGCCGTGCCCAGACAGCACCACGGTTTCCCCGGGGAGCTCAATGATTCGTTCCAATGAGCCTTTCATTTCGGTTGTGCTTCCGCCGGGAAGGTCCATCCGTCCGATGGAGCCGGCGAAGAGAAGATCTCCGGCCACGAGGACGGGGGGTTCCTGGTCGTGGAAGTAGTAGCAGACGCTACCTTTGGAGTGTCCGGGGGTGTGGATCACTCGGAATTTCAGGGTTCCCAACGTCAACTCCTGGTTGTCGACAACATTGTGGTCGATGGGGGGAGCCTCAACCATGGGAACACCGAACATCAAGCTTTGCTGGGGAGCCTGAAGAGCAAGCCCCTCGTCGTCTTTGTGAATGTACACCGGGACATTGAAGTGCTTTTTGAGTTTCAAGGCGTCGCCCACATGG
>CALFHQ010000220.1 GCA_937876385.1 uncultured Pseudomonadota bacterium | reverse complement strand
GCCACCTCCGGCGAAGAATGAGACGCGATAGTAGGGAAGGTTTCAGAAGACTGTCAAGGGCTTTGAATCGTGTGTATGCTCGTCACCAGGGCGCTGTCGTTCAGCGCCGGAGAAGGGAGGAAAGGCATGGTCCCAATTGGAAGCAGGGTTGCGGCTGGGTTTTGGATTCTTGTTCTCGGGTGCCATCTGGGGTGGGGTTGCACCGACCCCGGAGACGCTCAATCGATGGTGGACGGAGGCCTCGACGTCCAGGTGGACACCGCCACAGAGGATCTGACAGACGATCTGGGGACGGAGCTTGAAGTCTATGTGACTCACGCCGATCCTTACTCCCCCGGGGGACTCCCGGTGAAAATTGTGGAGCTTGCTGAGGACCAGTTGGGGAATCCGGTTCCTGTGCGGATTCACCTGCCTCGCACTGGCGGACCGTACGCTGTGGTGGTTTTCCAGCACGGCTTCCTGGCCAACAACGTGTTCTACAACGACTTGCTAAATCAGGTAGCGAGCCACGGCTTCGTGGTGGTCGCTCCCCAGATGTACGAGCCCGACGGGCTTCCCTTCGACAAGCCCTCCACGAAAGAAGAGGCGGCCCAGGCAGCGAGTTTGCTGGACTGGGTGAAAGCGGATCTCAAAGAGGTGACGGAGGGCAAGGCAGCGGTGGACAGGTTGGGATTGGCGGGTCACTCCCGGGGTGGAAAGGTGATCTGGTTGCTGTTGACGGAGGATCCCACCCGCGCGGATGCCGTGGCCGGGGTGGATCCGGTGGATGGCACGGGGGGCCCTGGAGGAACTGAGGAGCGAGTTGTGTCTGGAAGCTTCGGGTTTGACTTTCCGACGCTGGTTATCGGCACTGGTCTGGGAGAAGTGGAGGTCAGCTCGGGAGCGGCGTGCGCGCCGGCGGGGGACAATCACGTTCAATTCTACGAGGCCAGCGCAGCACCGGCCTTCCATCTGGTGGCATTGGACTATGGCCACAACGACCTCCTGGACGACAACCCGGCAAACTGCCCCTTTGCTTGCGACTTGTGCCCTGGTGGGGAGGAGCAGACGCCTATGCGAGAGTTCACGGCTGGGGCGTTGGTTCTGTTTTTTCGGGGCACCCTCCAGGGGATGCCATCTTCCCTGGACGAGTTGAAGTCCGCCGCTGCCATGCCCATCTCAGTGGACGCAGAGTGGAAGTAGGCCCCCCCTTCTATTCTTTGTTGACTTCGCCAACCATAAGTGCTATCCCTTTGCGGCCTTGAGATGGTTTGAATCCATTGGGGCGTCGTCAAGTTGGCATGACACGGGGTTTTGGTCCCCGGATCCCAGGTTCGAGTCCTGGCGCCCCAGCCGTAGACGGAGGTTCGTCATGAAAAGTGTGGAAATCTCGGTTGAAATTCGACCGACGACCGGAAAAGAGTATGCAAAGAAGATCAGACGGGAAGGGACAGTCCCCGCCGTCGCTTATGGCAAGTCGCTCAAAGAGCCGCTCAACCTCCTCGTGGAAAGTCGCCAGATGGCCCTCGTCCTCAACGAGACTGAGTTGAAGCAGCGCCAGGTCACTTTGAAAGTGGACGGAAAGGAACTGCCGGCCCTGATTCGTAGCCACCAGAAGCATCCGGTGAGCCGAATGTTGGTGC
>CALFHQ010000219.1 GCA_937876385.1 uncultured Pseudomonadota bacterium | reverse complement strand
ACCTCTACCCGGCAGGTTCTGAAACCCCGTCTGACCCGGAACTCCCCACTGTCGAACCTCTTCGTCTGCCCCTACTCTGCCAAAGAACTCACCGATCGGGGTGCATCAAAAACCCTCTCCTACATTGAACAAGCCCAAGAGCGCCTCACTCTAAAACGGAGCAAACACACTGTGGCGGGCACCAGATGGAGCCAGGCCGTCTCTCTTCGCGGCAACCGCCCCGAATGGCACTGCCTTCGGCCCCCGGCGCCAGGCCCGCTGGTCTTCCCCTGCATCCTTGGAACCCGCCTCTTCGTCGCCTACAATCCCGACAGCGTGCCGGTGTCCAACAACTTCTTCGTAGCCACACCCAAGGCCGGTGTGGAGTCCGAATTCGTCGCTGGAATCTTGAACTCCTCTCTGGGGCTGTTGGCTTTGGAGACCTTTGGAAGAACCAAAGGATTGGGAGGGTTGAATCTGTACGGCTACGACCTCGGGCAGATGCTCCTTCCCCATCCAGGCAGCTACTCGACGTCGCAGCGAGAGGACGTCACACGTGCCTTTCGAGAGTTGGCTGCGGAACCCATCGACGACGTAGCAGCCTTTGGACTGACAACCGACGGTTTCCCCCGTTGCAGCAGCCTTCGCACCGCTTTGGACGCCGCAGTGCTGGCCCCCCTCTCGAAGTTTTCGGCGCCCTTACATGTCGAAGAAATTCAGTCCCTTCTGCACACGGCAGTGACTCTGCGGATTCGCCGGTCGAGGCCTCCAAGCCGGTGAGGGGATCTGACTCTTGTCGGGTGGGAGAGGCTCATCCTTTGAACATGTTCTTTAATATGAAAGCGAGATTCGCTGGACGCTCCGCCAGGCGCCGCATGAAGTAAGGGTACCACTGGTCTCCAAAGGGCAGGTAGACCCGCACTCGGTATCCCTCCGCTGCCAGGTGGCGCTGCAGATCCTTTCGAATGCCGAAGAGGAACTGGAACTCAAACTCTTCGGGGGACAATCCGTTCTCTTTGGCGACTTCGACGGCATGGGATACGAGGGCGTCATCGTGAGTTCCCACTGCCAGGTAAAACCCCGCCTCT
Organism: uncultured Pseudomonadota bacterium; assembly: GCA_937876385.1. Taxonomy (GTDB): domain Bacteria; phylum Myxococcota_A; class UBA9042; order CAIXZC01; family CAIXZC01; genus CALFHQ01. Next base: position 329 of record CALFHQ010000219.1, on the reverse strand, counting down.
CGGGCTTCCCGAGTCAGGCCGACGCTCACAAGGTTGCGGAAGGCCTCGTCCACTTCCGATTTCTTCTGAAAGGCCACTTCCTGTGGCTCAAGGTAGGCCCCCTTCACCAGGCGAACGCTTCCACCTGCGGCAATCAACTGTCGAAAATCGTCCTCGGAGCGACGCAGATAGGACTGCAAAGCGAGGCGAGTTCCAGGCGCCCACTGAAGGGTCTCGGTGTACAAATCGAGAGTCGCCTGGGTATAGGGAGAATCCTCCATGTCTATCTCCACCCCCACCCCACGGACCTTTGCCTCTTCCACCAGAACCCGAATCCGGGAAGCGCACTC
>CALFHQ010000218.1 GCA_937876385.1 uncultured Pseudomonadota bacterium | reverse complement strand
GCTGTTCATTATCATCTTGACCGGGACCTTCACCGGTGCCGTCTTCGCACTGCAGACCATTTACGCCTTTAACATCATTGGAGCCGAGACCATGGTCGGAGGAACGGTGGCGCTGGCCCTGTCTCGAGAGCTGGCACCGGTTCTATCCGCTTTGATGGTCACGGGGCGAGTGGGTTCGGCCATGGCAACAGAGATCGGGACGATGCGGGTGACCGAGCAGTTGGACGCCATGGAGACCATGGCGGTGAACCCCATTCAGTACCTCATCGTTCCTCGAGTGTGGGCCACGATCATCATGCTTCCGGTCCTCACGGTGCTGTTCTCTCTGGTTGGGATGGTGGGATGTTATCTGGTAGCGGTGTCCTGGATGGGGGTCGACTACGGGCAATTCATGGCCAAGGTGAAGTCCTTCATGGACGTTTCGGACATAATGAGCGGCATCATCAAAGCCGCGGTATTTGGCGCTACACTGTCTACCATCGGTTGCCACAAGGGCTATTCGGCTTCTGGTGGTGCCAGCGGCGTGGGAGAGGGAACCACCCAGGCGGTGGTCCTGTCCTCGGTGATGATCTTCGTGTTGGACTATGTGATGACGGCACTGATGTACTAAAGAAGGGAGAGTTTTGGACGAGCAAACAACGACCTCGAGCGCCCCGACATCGCCCTTGCCCCGAGATCCCCTGGTGGAGATCATCGGCGTGAAGAAGGCCTTCGACGGGAACGAGGTTCTTCGAGGGGTGAACCTGTACTTGCATCGCGGGGCCGTGACTACAATCATTGGTGGCTCGGGCTCCGGAAAGTCGGTTCTTGTGAAGCACATCATCGGCTTGCTCAAAGCGGACGAAGGGCAGGTTCTCTTCGAGGGAGAGGACATCACCCCGCTGGGCCCACGCAAGTTGGGAGAGATCCGCCGAAATTTCGGGATGCTCTTCCAACAATCGGCCCTTTTTGACTCCATGAGTGTAGAAGACAATATCGCCTTTCCCCTGCGCCAACACACTCGCAAGTCGAGTCGGGAGATTCGTGATATCGTCTCGGAAAAGTTGGGGTTGCTGGGACTGGAAGGGATCGAAAAGCGATTTCCCTCTGAGCTATCTGGAGGGATGAGGAAGCGTGTGGGGCTGGCCAGAGCGATCGTCCTCAATCCGAAGGTCATCATCTACGACGAGCCGACCACCGGTCTCGACCCCATCATGACCATGAACGTGGATCGGATGATCCAGGAAGCCCAGGAGAAGCTCAAGGTTACCTCCGTGGTTATCAGCCACGACATGGCGTCGACCTTTCGAATTTCCGACCGCATAGCGATGCTTTACAAGGGAGAAATCGTGGAATACGGAACCCCTGAAATGATACTCAACAGTTCCAAGCAGATGGTGTTGGATTTCCTGGAAGCCGCTTCCAGTCCGCGCACCGTGGAGCACCAGACGAGGGGCACGACATGAACTGGAAGAAGGTCAGAGCGCCCATCCTGGTTGGAGTCGTCCTGGTCGCCGGGATGGCCGGATTGATGTACATGGTCTCCACCGTGGAGAATTCCCCTTTCAAGGCGGAGAATTCGTACATCGTCTACGCCATCTTCGAAGATGTTACCGGACTGGCCAAAGATGGTTCCGTGGCCATGGTGGGAATTCCCGTAGGCACCATCGACGGGATCACCCGGGTACAAACCCCGGACGGGATTCGCGCCCGAATCGCCATCCGAATTTCGTCGGACGTTGTGTTGTATTCGGGAGAGCGAGGGAAGGACGGTCGTCTGAAAGGAGCCGCTTCGGTCACCCGCCGGCAGCTCTCGATTTTAGGGGACTATTACCTGACGTTGACCCCGGGGGCTTTTGGTTCCCCTTTGGAGGCGGAAGACGAGATTCCCATCGTGGTGGGTGTCAGCGGCATGGATGCTCTCTTTGAGCAAGCCGCTCAGATTCAAGACATCTACCCCAAACTTGACCGTATCGCCACCAACGTCGAGAAGCTCACCGAGGGCCTCGCCATCGGTATGGGAGGCAAGGAAGGGGGCAACTCCTTGAGCCAGATCGTAAAGAACCTCGAGGTTGTCAGTGGCGAGCTTCGAGAGATCTCGAAGGATTCCCGTTCTCTCAGCGGACAGATTCAGGCCCTGGTGAAGGACGGAACGGTGGCTGAAATCGCCGAGAATGTCCGAGACACGACGGGCAACGCTCGAGAGATCGCCAGCAAGCTGGAGCAGATCGTTGCTGCGGGCGAAGTGGAAGAGCTTGTAAGCAACCTGGCACAGACATCAAAGCAACTCAACTCGTTGGGAGCTCAGGTGCAAGAGCTTCTCGACCAGGGGGTTACGCCTCGATTGACACAGCTCGACAAGATTCTTCGTAACTTCGAGCGATTCTCTGGGGACTTGGCGTCAATCTCTGGAGGGAACCAGAAGCGATTGGGTGACACCCTGGAGAACTTCCGGGTTTTTTCCCAGCAGTTGGTGGGGCTTGTGCAGCGAAGCAAGGGTGAAGTGGAGACGGCGATGGGCAGCTTCAAAGGCACGATGTCGTCGGCACAATTGTCTCTGGAGAAGTTGGACGACACCCTGGAGAACCTGCGCAATATCACCGCCGATGTACGAGAGGGCAAGGGGAGCATTGGACGCCTCCTCACCGACGACAAGTTGGTGGAAGAGGTGGAGGAGATCATCTCGGACACCAAGGACTTCATCAAGAGCTACACATTGATGCAGACCGAGGTGCAGCTTGCCACCTCCTGGTTCGTTCAGACCAATTCGTTCAAGAACGTCTTCAGCCTGCGGTTTCGACCCCGGGAGGACAAGTACTACCTGATTCAGATCGTGGACGATCCCAGAGGACACACGACCAGTGAGATGGTGGTGACCCAATCGAGCGATTCCGGACTGGTCACGGAGCGGGTGGAAAAGACCAGTCACTCCCTGAAGTTCTCCTTCCAATTCGCCAAAGCCTACCATTTCCTCACCGGGCGATTTGGAATCATGGAAAACACCGGAGGGATCGGGCTTGACTTGACCTTCTTCCAGAATCGACTTCAATTCCAGTTCGACCTGTTCGACTTCACCATGAACACGAATCCCAGACTTCGAGGAACCGTGGAGTGGGAGATCATCACGCACTTCTTCCTTGCCGGTGGTGCCGACGACGTGTTGAACTCTGCGTATCGCGACTATTTCTTCTCG
>CALFHQ010000217.1 GCA_937876385.1 uncultured Pseudomonadota bacterium | reverse complement strand
GGAACGGGCCAATTCGTCGAAGTACTGCTCCCCAAAGGCCGGTCGAGACCGTGTCGAGCTCGAAGGCTCGCTTGCACTTCCGGGGACAGCCCCTCGGCTCTGGCGAAGGGGTCGCCGGGAGCCAGATGAATGAGCAGAAAAGTGAGGGAGAACACAGCCCACAGGACCACCAAAGTGACCAACAAGCGGCTAGTGATTGCCCTCATCATCGTCATGGCGCTCCAGCTCCAGTCGAAGGGGGTAGGTTCGCTTGAGTATCCCGAGAAGTTGCTGGAACTGCAAGTAGTCTGAAGGTGCGACGTTGCTGGCGGGAGCGTAGGTCCGTTTTCTGACCCGGACGTGCCCATCGTCGACTTTGATGCTGTAGGCGACTTCACCCAGGACAGAACGGTAGGTCTCCGACTGCGCCACAGTAGCAACAAGCCACGAGTCGGCGAAGTGAAGGTCCACCTTCACCGAGGATGGGGTCAACCCGGCCAGGTAGAGGGGATGGTGACGCGTCCCCATGTTTCCCAACTTCCACGGCGGAGTGGGAAGCAACTGGAGGAGCAGAACCCCCGACTTCTTCCCCTGCACAAGGTCGAGTTCGAAGGGAATTCGAGCCGTCACCTGCCCTGGCTCCGTCTCCACCGTTCCATCCACCATGCGAGCGCCGGCAACAAAGTTGTACACGATGGACTGGAGCACCCGTTCCCGATGCTTGTCTCCGGCTCCTCGAAACGCTTTCCCGAATTCTATGGAAGCATTTCCTTTGGCCTGAACACGCATCTCACCAGTCAACTTTCCCCCATCGTCAACCTTTCCAGAGAGTTCGACGAAATAGCCGCCGGACTCCCGGATCGTTGGCGTGGTCAGGAACACAAACGGGTAATGCGGCTCTAAGACCAGCCCTCGACGTCCCTGGAGTGGCCTTCGAAGCTCGTTGGGTAGTGCGGCTGAATCAAAGGGGTCGTACCAGTGAACCCCGTCCTCGGTGGTCACTCGAACCACCGCCGAGTCGAAGTAGCTGGGAGTGATTCTAGCGACATCGAAGGGGAGCGCCTCCTGGGAATTCATCAGGAGAAATCGCGCCTGAAAATCCGCTTGAACCAGGCTGCAATAGAGCGCCGTGACCAAGTTGCCACGCCGGTTCTGCAGGATATCGTGGTAGCTTTGTGCCGTGATTGTCTCGTTGGCAGGCTGGATGTTCGCCAGAACCGACCGGAACACCGCGTCGGGCCCATTTTGGGCCGCTTCGAGGACCCAACCGGGTGCCGGAGCGTTGCAAACGGAGATCACGTCGTTCACCGCCATGTTCCGCATCAACTCCCAGTTAAAGCAGCGGCTGTATACCTGAATGACCCCCAAATCCACTTCCCCGTCGGCACAGTAAGGCTCCAGGGGAATGGGCTGCAATCTCGACGCTGACCACACCGTGGTCCCGTCCTTTGTGACCCCCGGAGGAAGATTGCGTGTGTAGCTCTCCAGCGGCAGGTCGCGGGGATTCCATACGGTGTAGCGAACCTCGAAGACTGGCAAGCTCCGGTGACCGAAATAGAAAGTCGGCCACAACGAGCACTCCGGCGTTCCGGCGGAGCGATGCAGCTCCTTCACGGTACGAATGACAAGATAGTCTCCCGGCGCCAGACCGGGGAGGGAAACGGTCTCCTTGACCAACCCGTCCTCGCCCCCCGGAGTCACCCACTTCCCGTCGGCTTTCCGCACACCGACAATCCACACTTCCCGGTCTGCGGGAAACTCCAGCTCTCCCACCCCTTCCACAGCAGTGGGAGTGCGAAGGAGGGTCACATTGGTCTCCACCAAAGTCGCCCAACCTGCCTCGTCTGGAACCAGAACCCCTTCGTCAAACACAAGAACCTGGGCTTCGTCCGGTGCAAACCCGCTCGCCTCGTAGTCGCCAATCACCTTCAAAGGGTTCTGAAGGTACTTTTCTACGGGAGCCCAGGAAGACCGCCGACCGGCCTGCATCCGAACGCTCTCCCAGGTTCCGACGTGAAGTCGAGCCTTCTCGAGCCACTTAGCCGATTCATCCAGGCGATCTCGACTCAAGAAGAGATCCACCAGATCCCAGGCTACGGAGACATCGTGCCGAGTCCACCACCCCAGGAATTGGGACCATTGCCTGTCTTCTTTCCACTCAACGGTTGCTTCCAGGAGGGACCTTCGAGACTTCGAATCGATGTCCACAACGTCCGCCAGGTGAGGAGGCTCTTTCCAACTTCCCTCCTCCTTCGATTCTCGCTGCAAGACGGCGCATCGCGCCGGAGGATCCTGTGGCAGTTTTCGGCCGTGGGCCAGGTTCCAATCACTCCACTTTCGACCCAACTCGCAAGAATCCGGGAAGCGACGGGCTCCCTCTTCCAGGAGCTCTCGAACCTGAGCCCCCCACCCTCTCTGTTCCGCTAGATCGACGCGAAGGAGGGTCCATTCCGGGGAATCTTCGCAGTGGGAGGAATCGTCTTCGAGCAGCGAATAGGCTCCCTCCAATTCTCCTCCTCGCAGATGCCAACGGGCCAGCCGCTGCCTCAACAGGCAAGGGGTTTCACGGTCAGGATCACCCGAAAGGGCCTCAAACAGCATGTCCCGGCGACGATTCGTGGCATTTCGGTTGGAGTTCAGTGCGGTTACCAGAAAAAGAGCGTCTCTGGGATTCGAGCGGGCGTCCGCCACAAGGGCTTCGAAGTTCATCCCCTCAGTACCCTGGAGGGCCAGGCAGGCCCAACGCTGTGCTCCTTCCGGGTCGCCGCAATGCAGAGCCAACGACACTGGAACAGCCTCGGACGGGGGATCGCATTGCGTCCCATTTTCCTCCCAGGGCGCATCGGAAAGAAGTCGAATTTCCACCGTTCTGGTGGGTTCCTGAACCATCTCAACGGCGATCCACTCGTGGCACCCTCGGTCGAGCGCCCAGCGGGAGTAGCCGTCACGATGACCACGAGCGAATCGCCCGGCGTCAATGGTCAACACCGCCTCTCCGTCGAGATAAACGACCCCAGGATTGGGGAGAACGACGTCCACATCAAGGGTCGTTGGATTCTCGAAGGTGCTGACATAGCGACTCACCCGAATCCCCCGGGATGCCTGCCCAAACCCCGGCGAAGGGGCCATTTTCACCAGCACTTCAGGGGGGAGAACATAGGCTTCCCACGAACTCAACGGCACCGAGCGCCAGGTCTCGCTGACTGGAGTCAAAGCCGCACGGAGCAAGGGGTGGGTTCCCTGGCAAATTCGCTTCATGTGATCCAGGCGCCACGCTGATCGTGCGGGCAGATCCTGGCCGCTGGCCTTCGTCAGGCTTTGGCACACTGACTCCACGAGGCAAAACTTCAGATTCTCGGCCAGGAGGAACAACGCCGCATCGCTCTCTGGCGAGGCGGCGGTAACAAGTTCGCTCCATTGGCGACAAGCCTGACTCAGATTTCCTTCCAGATAGGAGTCCAGAGACGCTTCGAAGGTCGACGGGGTCTTCTCGGTTTGGCACCAGGAGGGCCCCGGTACAGCCAGGAGGGCCGAAACAAGGGAGAAAGCAATGAGGATGAGGTTCTTCTTCATTGGTCCCCTCCCGGCAGCGTAATGACTTCGAGACTGGAGCCTATCTTGTGGATCTCCAGAACAAGGTCACGAAATGAGCTGTAATCCTCAAGGGGCACTCGAGGGGTGCGCTGCAAATACTCGAAGGTCAACTCTCTCTCCACTTTGGTTTCCACCGTCTCGACCCGCACCTGAAGGTCATCGGTGCGTTGCAGGAGCCGAAGGTCCCTGGGAAAATCGAAGTGGCTTCCAATGAATCGGAAGACGTATTGGTAGCGGTACGGGTGGGCAAAGACCATGGGGGTCTTGCGCCGGCTCTCCTGAACCGCCCGAGCAGGCGCCGGATTCTCTCGAAGGAGCACATGACGGTTGCCCTGGGAGGGAACCCAGACGCCGACGAATTCGATTTCGACGTAAGGACCGGTACCCAGGTGAACAACATGACTGGAGGTTGTCCCCGTCACAACGGGAAGCACCCCGCCGACCCACGCTTCCAGATTCTGAGACCAGTTCCCCTTATCTTCCAGCGCCGAAAGAATTCGCCGCACGAATTGCCCACCAACACGGATCTTTCCGGCCACGGTGGGAGGATCGCCCTCCACCACCTCAAGATCGAAGTCGATGTAGTTGTCTTTGGCAACGGACTCGGGGATATCCACGACCCTTGGATTCTTCTCGTCGACGATGATGGCCCGAGCTCCCTGGTCCTGCCAAGGAAGAGAGTCAAGAGAGAGATACCGGGCGGTGGGGTCAAAGAATTGGTCGAGATCCGGGAGGTAGACAATGGCGTGGTCGAAGAGGGCTGGAGAAGCCGGCTCCAGGGTAGGCTTGCCGTTGTTGGCGGTAGCGACGACCACGAGATCGGCAGGGAATCCAGCCAGTCGAAGGAGGGTAACCAACAGCAGACTCATGTCCTTGCAGTCGCCGAACCCTCGCTCCAGAACGTCCACGGGAGAATATGGCTGGAGGCCGTGGGCGCCCAGTTCAAGCCCTACGTAACGGATGTCATCAGCGACAAAGCGGCACAGCGCCTCCCGCAATTCGGGCCCCTCCCCGTGCTTTGCCTTCATGGAGGAGACCAGCTCGGCGAGAGCCGGTTCCTGCCCCACCTGGCGGTAGGCCAGCTCCGAGTACCAATGCACGAACTCCTTCCAGGTTTGCTGAGTACTGTAGTGCAGGTACAACAGCCGTTCGTAGCGCCCCGGGGCGTAGGGCTCCGGGGTAATGGCCGGGACGGCAGGAAAAACAAACAGCGTGGAGCGCCTTCCCTCTTCCGGTGTAACCCACACCTGATGGGGAATGTCCTTCTGAGTCACCGAGATATTGTAGTAAATTTCTTCCCCTTCCGGTACCACCAGCTCCACGGATGTGTTGTACCTCGGGTAACTTTCCTGCACCCAGAAGACCCCGGAAAACGGGGCAGAGATGGTGGATGAGGCAGCATCTACTTGTTGGGAAAGGATGAGAATGTCCCCGGGTTCCACATCCTCAAAACGCGCCACGACGTGACGAACGTCATAATAGAGGTTGTATTCGGGATCACTCACCGACTGCTCCCCGGTTTCGGTAGCCGGCACCGTTCGCCCGTCCGCGGTAAGCCGCACTGCTTTCAAGATTTGAGCAAACTCCAAATGGGAGTCGTAGGAGAAATCGAGACTGTAGGATTGGTCTGGATCAGGCTCCACCGCTTTGATGACTCGAGTCTGAACGGTTGACGAAGCCCCGTTCTCGAAAAGCTCGATACGAGTCTCGTCGAGGACCCCGACGAAAGGATGGCCGGGGTCGGTGGGAACCTTCTGGGCCAACTCCCTGATTCTCTCCTCGGTGGGAATTGGAGCGCCCCCTTCCCCCTTCCCGGTGGCACTGGCCAGCCACCCCTTCAGTTCTCGATCCTGGGGCCGAATTGCTGCCAGACGTTGCCAGACCTCAAGGGCCAGCTTCTTCTCCCCGATTGCGTATAGAGCCTCCGCACACGACTCCAGAGCAGAGGGGTGCCGGTGGCGAGCTTTGGCCAATTCCAATGCAGCGTCCCTCGCTTCCTGGTGCTGCCCCAGCAGCTCCAGCGTTCGAACCGTCTCAATGCGGTACCAGGTTCGTTGGGGATAAAGTTGCCGGAGAGTGGCGAGGATGACAAGTCGATCCTCCAGTGTGTCGAGCTTCTCCAAGACAAAGAGCCGGCTGTTGAGCAGTTGGGAGTCACCGGGCCATCGGGAGTTCGCGTCTTTGAGCACCGCGAGAGCCTCATTGTAGGCTTCCATTTCGATGCACTTCTCGGCGCAACGCCCACCTCGAGCCGGGGTAGGAAGGTCTCGGTAGGCCTGGCAAAGGACTTCCCGGGAAGTAAGCGGCAGATCCTGCCTCACCCATAAGCGCTCGAGGAGTTCAAAGGCCCACTCCGCCAGTCCATGAGGAAGGCAGGAGAACTGAAGATTTGGACAAGTTCCTTTGAGGGACATCCAGGAGCGGAAGGGGCGGTTTTCTTCGTTTTCGAAGCGCGCTTTCATGAGGCGCAAAGCGGGAGAGTCGGGGAATCGCTCAAGCAGTTCTTCTGCCTGGGACAACGCTGCCGGGCTTCCGTCAAGGCAATCCAGCAACGCCAACCCCTCCTCGAGGGTGTCGGGGGTCCAATCGGCAACGAGTCCTTCGGGGGATTCACCCGAACGAATTCCCTGCTCCTTGACCAGGAAACAGGCATCCAACGGAGAGGGAGCCAAAAGGAGTGTGGACAGAGCCGAAGTGGGGGGCGTCTTGGAAGCGTTGGGGGTCCCCGGACTCACCCGACCTGGCCCGTCTTCTTTCCAAAGGACAGTGGCCGGCTTGTCACGGGCGTCGGTTATCCTCAGGGCGAATTCGACCCCCGAATTTTCCAGAAGGAACTGGATCTTGACGACCTGTTCCCCTGCCTCCAGGGTGACTGGATGAACCACTCCATCAAAGAGGTATTCCTTAGCCCTGGGAAATTCTGAACATTGTTCGCTTATACAAATCTGCTTCAGCCCGGAGCCCATGAAACGAAGAACGTAGGCCCCGTTCCGAGGCACGTCGATGGTCGTATGAACGGTCAAGATCCGACCAGCGGTGAGCTCCAGAAACTCGTGGGTATCCACCATTCCAGAGACTGGATCCGCCACCAGAGGAACGTCCTCACCGGATTCGGTCTCAGCCCACCATCTGGAGACGAATCCCAGCGTTCCGGTGAGCTTCACAGCCTCGTCGAAGCGACCCAGCCTCCTGAGTTGGGAGGCGTTCAACCACTTCAAGGCTTGCACAGTGAGGGGATGAACTCCCCTCTTCCGGGTCCACTCCTTCACGGGTTCAAGGCACTCTTCCGGTGAAAGGAGCCGACACGCCTCCTCCCACATGAGCACGGAGCCCTGGCTTCCCACCGTCGCAAAGTGGCGCTGGAAGTGCCCCTTGATGAAGGGCAGGGTCAATGGGCTGGCCGTGGAAGGAAGAAGAAGGAGGGTGAGAAGAACGAAGGAAAGAAACCGAGTCAAAGAGGTCATATCCTATCTCGTCTGGTTCGCCACTCATAGAGAGCCAACGCAGTGGCGACAGTGGCGTTGTATGATTCGATGTTGGCCATGGGGAGTGACACACGAAGCATGGGAAAGTTCAGCGCTTCTTCGGGAATGCCGGGGCCTTCGATTCCAGGCAGGAGGGCACACTTATCCGGGAAGACAAACTCACCAGCGGGGGTCCCCTCGGCTTCTAAGACCACCAAAGGAATTCCTCGGTCGTTTAGCACCTCAAAGGAGGGCAAGCGGGACAACCGGGCTTGAAAGACAGCGCCTGCACTGGCACGAACGGCGAGGGGATGAAATGGGTACGCCCCCGACTCCCAGATGTAGATAAGGGGGATTCCCATGCCAACGGCTGTTCGGATGACGGCACCCACGTTGCGAGGATCTTGAAAGGGAACGACCAGCGCCATTCCACTATCCAATGGGAGAGAATCGGGAAGAGCTTCGGGAATTTCGACCTCTAACAGGGGGTGCCCCGTCCCAAAGGAATCGACCTCAGAAAAAAGCTCTTTGGAGAGCATGAAGACGGTACGATCCTGACTTCCGGGGAGAGAAATCTCCCACCCTTCGGGAACCAACCAAGTGGAGTTCCACTGCGGATTTTGAGCCAGCTCCAGGGTCACTTTCTCTCCAGAGACCAGGGTAACGCCGGTCTTCCGGACTTGCCCCTTGAGGCATTTCTTCCATCGCTTGAATCGGGGATTCTGGTCACTCTCAATGAAGGTCAGTCGGTTCATGGTTTGTCCTGGGTGGGGGGTGCGAGTTTGCGGTAGACGACGAGGCGACGTCGGTAGGGAGTTCCTGGGAGTTGGTAGGGGAAATCATCGGCCAATTGATACAGGGAGCCCAGCCTCTTCTCGGCTTCCTCCATCTCTTCATCCACGTTGGGTCCCTTCATGAAGTAGACGTGCCCACCTGGAACCAGGCAGTTCTTCGACCGTTTCAGGGTGTCAGTGACTGACTCCACGGCTCGGGTGATGACCCCACTGACCGGGTATTCGAAGTCCTTGTCGATGTTGCGCCCGATGATATCGAGCTTTTCCAGCTTGAGCTCGTCTCGAACATCTCGAAGGAAGTCCACTCGCTTGCGCACCCCCTCGCCCAAGATGATGTGGAGGTCCGGATTGACGATTTTGAGGGGGATTCCGGGAAAACCACCCCCGGTTCCAATGTCTAGAAGAGGCTCGGGGAGGTTGGGCACAAACCGCTGAATGATGAGGCAGTCGACGTAGTGTTTGTCCACGATGTCATCAAGATTGAAGATTCGGGTGACATTAATCGACCGGTTGCGCTCAATAAGAAGTCGGTGAAATGTCGCCAGCTTCTCCAGTTCCTCCTCGGTCAGTTTGAAACCACGGTTCTCAAGCCTGGATTTCAACTCCTCGACCCCCACCGGTCGGGCTCGTTCGGCTTCCTCTCTGCGGCTGAGACGTCGATTGCCTGCGGGGCGTCCACCCTGTCCACCAGGTCTGCTCGCTCCAACGGGTCTGCTCGCTCCACCGGGTCCCCTGCGAGGGCCATCGCTTCCTTTCTGAGGCCGGCCATCCTCACGCCGAGGGCTTCCAGAGCCTCCTCTGCCTCGGGATGACTCTTCAGAACCCCTGGAACCCTTTGAGGCCCCTCCGGGCTTGCGGTTTCCGCTGCGGGGACCTTTGCTTCCTCTGGGTGGTGTCACGATTGCTCCTTTCCTTGTCTAAGGTC
>CALFHQ010000216.1 GCA_937876385.1 uncultured Pseudomonadota bacterium | reverse complement strand
GAGCTGGTGGAACGCATAGCGGGAGCGTTGGAGACATGGGAGCGGCAGGAGCGGGCGGGGGACATTCCTGGTGACCTTGTTCGGGAAATCCTGGTGCAAAACAAGCCGTCGGTGCCGTGGCAGCGGATCTTTCGTCAGTTCAGCGGACAGGCGGTTTGCAAAGACGACTACAGCCTCTGTCGCCCCAACAAGCGCTACCTGGCCGACGATGTGCTGGTGCCGGGCTTGTATGCAGAGAAAGTCGGGCAGGTTGTGGTCTCTGTGGACACTTCGGGAAGCATGACAAAAGAGCAGTTGGAGGCCGTGGGAGCGGAACTAAAAGCCCTCCTCGAACAGGCCGTGGAGATGACCCTCATTGTGGCCGATTCGGTGGTGCAAGAAGTGGTAGGTCCCGACAACCTTGAGCGTTTTCTGCAGCGGGGCAGGTTTCGAGGAGGTGGGGGAACGGATCACCGCCCGGTCTTCGAGTGGATTCGAAAGGCTGGCTTTCGACCTGACCTCTACGTGGGGTTGACGGATCTGTACAGCGAATTTCCCCAGCGCCGCCCCCCATATCCCGTGGTCTGGCTGTCTCCGGACGCCCACGGTGAGGCGCCTTGGGGGAAGGTCATTGAGGTGCAGGGGTGAAGCGCAGCCGTTTGCGCTTGCACACGGCCCGTTGTTGCCGCAAGGCCAAGTTGCTGAGCAACATCGAGTGCCGGGACCGGACGAGAATGACGGTGTTTAGGGAATGGCCTTTCTTGAACGTTGTCAAGGACTTGATAAACGCAGATGGACGTAGGAGACTGTCCATGGAATCGGAACGACTTGGCCAGGCAATCAGGGCGACGCGATGTTGATGGAGTCCCGAAGGTCCTGAGGAACGATCAGGTGTTCCATGGGAGGAAGAACCGCAGTGAGAGACCAGCAACGCCCTCAGAACAAGGTCAGCCGCGCTGCGGAGGAGGCCGCCCACCACCTCCGGGAGCTGGAGCGTTGCATCGGTGTCCCGCTCCTGGACGACGGTCGTCTCTGGCTCCTGAGCCACCCGGCGCGACGACCACCGGCGGTGGCTGACCTGAGGGAGGCCATCCAGGCTCCGGAGCTCCCAGAACCGGCAGCATTGGGGCGATGGCTCGGAGTTCGGGAGGTCATCGCCTTGGATGTCGGTACGCTGGCACGTTGGGGCGGCCTGATGCGGCGCATGGAGCGCAGGAACCTCGAGCGTCTGCTCAAGACCGGCAGCCGTCGTCTCGGGCGGTACGGAATCAAGGGGCTGCGCAGGCGGCTCAAGGAGCTCCGCGCAGCCGTCGATCAACTTTTCCTCTTGTTTCGCGGGGCACAGGCAGCGCCCGGGCTCCACCACGAAAGTTCGCTCGTTGATGCTTCCCCCGCAGACGTGGCATCCTTGCTGGCGCTGAGGATTCATACCCTGGCAACCTGGAGGCCGGATCCCCTCGAGGCTCTCTGTCACTCCCCTTCCTGTGCACCGGCGATTCGTACGTTGTCTCGAGAATCCCCGGATCCGCTCGTGCGAGGACTCGCTGCCTGGGTTCTCAAGACCCACGGACGTGCAGCAAGGACCGCCCAGGCCTGCTCCGACGTCAGGGGCGTATTGGATGGGGAAATCCTTACGAATCGAGGTTCAGACCTCGCTGACCTGAGCGATGGCTGTCTACGGACCGTGGAGCGGGTCTCCGTCCTCTCGGGCGCTGCGGCTGGAGGCCGCTTCTTGCGGATGCTGCGGTCGCCCAACAAAGCGCCCCGCACACGGGCAACCCAGACCCCGAGCCCCCGGGGAAGGACGGGAATGCGGGAGACCCTCGCGCTGACCGCTGCGCTTGCGCATCCCCAACTCGATCTGGACCTGCCCGAGAGGCTCGAAGACGAGTCGGCGAAGCTCCTCCTCCGGATCTTGGAGGAAGCACCCGAGAAACAGATCCGGGTCGTCTGGCCCACGCTCATCGAGCGGGGCGTTCCGACACAGGACAACCAGATGATTCAGTTGATGACTGGTAGCGGCGACCCGGATCTCCTGCGGCGAGCTCTCGAACAAGGTGCGTTTGAAGCGGCGTGGACGTTGCGGGACCACCCGCAAGGGCTCCGGAGCTACCTCGATTGCATCACAGAGTTGGAAAGACTGCCCCAGACCTACGAGTTTCTTCATGAGGACTGGTTCCTCCACCTCTTCCTCCTCGACGGCGCCTGGATCCCATCCCTTGTGCTGGGGCTCGTCGCTGGAGAGCCCGGTCGACCCGCACTGGACGTGGCGGCCAGTCTCCACGCAACAAGCCGCATCCTTCAGGCGGGGGGGCTGGAGCTCCTCGCCGATCTCGACGCATGGTATCGTCCCGCTCCACACGATCCGCCGGAGGAAGTCGAGGCGCTGCAGGAGCTCCTCGATGAGCCGGCAGAGGTCATCATGGCCTACCTCCATCATCGAAGACTCACCGGAGCCGGAGACACCTTCTCCGACGCCCTCCTTGAGCCCCTCCGTCTCGCCGGGCGGATCGAACGTATTCACGACTGGAGCCCAGCGGAAGTCGTGCTGAAGCAAACCTCCCGGGAGGCAGACCTCTCAGCGGCGGTGGAGCGTGCGAAACAGACCCTCCGGTCCATCGCTACGCTCCAGGCGCAGAGCCTCTCGACCCTGTTGCGAAAGGCCGCAGCACGGAGCCTCGAGCGGATCCTGGGCAGCCCTGCGCACCGCCTGATGGAGCGTGAACATCTCTGGGAGATGCTGCAGTTCCTTAGTCCCGGAGTGGTGGAAACCGAGCTTGTGCGGAGTTTCCTGGAGGACCTCCTGGCTGATCGCCCTGTGGCGGAGAGACCCCCGAATCAGGCCTGGATCGCAGCTTCCCAAAGGGCGGGCATCCGGACAGAGCAATGGCTGGCCGGGGTGGACACGGCCAAGTACGTCGGAAGCTCCCGTCTTCGGATCTCCACAGAAACGGACCCCATGCGGGTCGCGAGAATCTGCGCATTCCTCGGCGCTCGGGAGCCCCAGTCGCGTTTAGATTTGTCCGACGCGCTTCTGATCGCCATGGACGTGAACAAGCAGGTGGTTCTCGTGCAAGACAAAGTGGGGCGGATCGTCGCATG
>CALFHQ010000215.1 GCA_937876385.1 uncultured Pseudomonadota bacterium | reverse complement strand
TTGTGGCGGTGTATCGGTACACCGAGTCGGCACGCTCGTGAACCACCGGTTCTTCGGATATCGGCACCTTCCCGGAGAGGATCACAGAACCCCAGTGCTGATGCCCCGAGACGCGTACCACAAGGGTAGCCTCCTCTACCGGGAACACCGCCCCCAGGCGCCAAACGTGGGAAAACCCGTGTCTCCAGGGGGTCGTGTCCTTCACTTCGTATTCCAACGTCCACACAGACCCGGGCATCAACCCCGGGAGGCTCAAGATGGTTTCCTCCACCGGAGCCACCGACGGGGTCTGGGCGCTCCAAGCCGGGGTGGAGCGATTGATGGCGTAGCCTGGAACAGGGATGGGGGAGCCACCGGGAGGGGTGACTTCGGCGGTTTGGATGGTGACTTCCTGGAGTCCCCGCAGGGAGAAAACAGAGGGGTCTCCCACGGTGTCGATGGCCCAAAGAGAGTTCACTCGCACGGTCATGCGAACGCGCTGGGTGACCGTGCCGTCGGCGCGGATGGTGACCTGGCAGTTCAAGCTCTCAACAATCCCTTCCGTGGAGTCGGGGAGGGGATTCCCGGAGGTCCACCTTGGGAAGGAAGCTGTGGCTACGAGGAGGAGTAGAAGTACGGGGAATTTCCGGTTCATTTTGCCCTCCGCAGGTGAAGGCGAGTGTCGTCCAGGTCCGCCACAGCGTCGAGGAGGGCTTGGTAGTTGTCTAAGTCCTCCGGGAGGACGTTTCGCGGTGTGAACTCAAGCTGCATTACGATGGTCACCTTATTTCCCGATTGGGAGACGGAAGCCTTCACCGTTCCAAAGGTGTTGGTGAATGCGAAGTCTTCCCAATCCTCCACTCGGACTCCCGACGGGAGGTGCAGGGTTTCCTCGTACCGAAGCTGTTTTGGGGTCCAGAAGAAGAGTCCTCGCTTTCGGCCCGTCACGGTGCCGGGAAGGAGGTTCTCGAGGATGCGCCGGTGTGCGATGAACCGTCGAAATGCGGCAGGCTTCCACAGGGTGACTTCGGTGGTGGGGTGCCAGGCGTCTTCGGCTTCAAATTTGAAATCGAATTGCCACCATTTTGACAGGTCGAAGAGCCCTTTCATGGTGACATCAAAGGAGGATGCCGTTGCTGTGGGCCACACCCCACGGGCAAATCCCCGAAAGATGTCGGGCCAGGTGTTTTGCGGGGAGTATCCAAACCAGCGTCGAAGGGCCGTGTCCATGTAGCCGATTCCCGACACTTGAACGGACCCTCGGTAGCCCCCCTCTTCCCCCAGATGGCTCTCGATTTCAACCAGCAGTGAGTTGTCCGAGGGGACCCCGGCGGGGGTCTGTCTGAGGTTGTCCCCTTCCGGAAGTCCCGCCAGCCAGTTCTGTTCGGTTTCGGCGTTGCTCCACAGTTGACGGGACAAGGGGGCCCAGGTCGGGTCCACGAGGACAAGGTCTCCCGTGGGTCGCCGCCACACCACGACGGAGTGGTTGAACTG
>CALFHQ010000214.1 GCA_937876385.1 uncultured Pseudomonadota bacterium | reverse complement strand
CGCTTCGGTCGCGGCCCATGACCTTCGAGCACCCTCACGGCGCATCGGCTCATTTATTGCCATCCTTGAAGAGGACATGCCGGCACTCAACAACGACAACCGAGAGTTGTTGGCTCGCATCCGGTCGCAGGCAGGGGCCATGAACGACCTCGTGGAGAGCTTGCTGAGATTCTCAAGAGCCGGGCGTGGCAAGCTCAACCTGGAAGCGATATCCCTGTCCGAGCTCGTGGACTCTGTCATCAAGCTTCTTGAGCCTCAAATCCAGGAGCGCAAGGCAGTGATCACCATCCCTGACAACCTCCCGACTGTTCGGGGAGACAAAGTGCTGCTCAAACAGGTCTTCCAGAACGTCCTTGAAAACGGAATGAAATTCTGTGAAGGCGCACCGCCGAGGATCTCCATCAACGCCACTCGGGAGAGCGGTTCATGGCACCTCTCGTTGAAGGACAACGGCATTGGAATCGAGGCCCAGTATCTGCAGAAGATCTTCCAGCCCTTCCAACGGCTGCACTCGGATTCAAGGTTTCGAGGTAGTGGTATCGGATTGGCGACATCCGCCCGAGTGATCGAACGACATGGTGGCAAAATCTGGGCGGAATCAACCCTGGGCGAGGGGTCAACCTTTCACTTCAGGCTCCCCTTCCTGAAATCTTCGTAGAGTGCCTACCACCAAACCTCGTGGTATTCTCCGGCACCAAACATGCCGTCGATGTCGAGACACTCTCCTTCTGCCGTTATCATCACCCCGCTGTACTTTCCAAAGGGCTGGAAGTACTGGGACTTGAGAGGTACAGTTCAGCTACCCCTACCGGAGGAATCCAACATGACCGACAGCAAGCAGGCCTTCTACCGGAAGCTACGCCGCTACAAGTATCAGCTTGTCCAGGACTACAACGTCACCATCGCCATCACCGGCAAGACCATCGACACCGACTACATCTCCCTAACCCCCGCCGGCGAGCTAACGGTCAAGAAGGGGTATGCCTGGGACGGGCCAAGCGGCCCCACCATCGATACCCGGTCATTTATGCGTGGGTCTCTTGTCCACGACAGCCTCTACCAGTTGATGCGCCTGGGCGAGCTTGAACACAAGAAGCACCGTGGATACGCCGACGACCTGCTCAAGCAGATGTGCCTTGATGACGGCATGTGGAAGGTCCGGGCCGGGTGGGTCCACTGGGGAGTCACAAATTTCGGCCAGAGCTTTGCGACGCCGTCTGCGGAGCCTGATGATGAGATTTTCAGTGCTCCATAGGAGGGAGCGGAGGCGAAGTATCTGCAGAGTTCCTACCACCAAACCTCGTGGTATTCTCCGGGACCAAACATGCCGTCGATATCGAGGCACTCTCCTTCTTCGGTTATCATCACCCCGCTGTACTTTCCAAAGGGCTGGAAGTACTGAGACTTGATCGGACCTATCCGAGTCAGTGCCTTGCGAATCCCTTCGGGATGCAGGCGAAGAGAGACCCGTCCATCCGTGGTGGAGACCTTCCAGTCATCCATGGGATTGTCGGGGATTTCAAATCGGGCAGCAGAGAGACGTTCAATCTTGTCGCCCAACCACACAACGTTCTCGTTGGTCGTCTCGTCGTCCTTGATGACGTTGTGGGTCAAGTTGGCTCCCACAATTCTACCGTCGGGCAGATACCCGGCGAAGGTCCCCCAGCGCCAGATGGTATGCATCGGGTAGTAGGCCTTGTGAACGTCCACCAGGGCCAGATCCCGTTTCGGGTCAAACACTACGCTGCGATTGCCGATGAGAAGCTCCCCTTCCACGGGACAGGGCACTTTGTGGGTGTAGAACGGACGGTTCTTCCCCAGAGGCAGCATGGCGACCAAAGGGGGCACGACATCAACGTCTTCCGAAAGCTTCAACTCCCCAAAGACGCTCTTTGGAGCACCCACCACCCCAATCTTGAACTCCAGGCGATGGTGTTTCTCCACCAAGCGGTTACGAACCTTGATGTCGTAGCCTCGGGAGGAAAACTCGAACCGCCCGTCGAACAACTGATCCGGAAGGGTCGTGGCAGCAGACATCGCCATGCGCTCGTGCTCGATGAGTTCCCCGGTCTTGCGGTCAAAGACACACAAGAAGGACGTGCTCGCAAGCTTCGCATCGACTATGGCCATGGTGATGTAAACGTCTGGATGGATGATGGCGAAGTGCTGCCATTCCTTCATGCGAGCGGTACGCATTCGCCCCCGAGACCAGTTCATCACCCCCGGCAGATGCGCATCGGCGAGGTTCACGATGCGGAACGGAGTTCGGTAGACCCCCCACATGGGTTGGCCATGCATAACGGCAGCGATGGGAGCGGGTCGGACGGGCTGAGTCATGGCGCTATCTCTCCTTGGTGTACCAGCGATAGCCGGTGTCGTCCTCTTTGTCGAGTTTCCATCCACGGTAAGGTACAGGCAACGATTCAAAGGGGAGACGTCCCTGCAAGAACATCTCCTCATATTCCTCAACGGACAACGAGACCAGGTTGTCCAATCGAGTGCAATGCGTTCTCAATCGAGAAAGGGCCGGGAGGGGATCGCAAAAGCGCCCCACCGTGAACTTCGAACCAGAACCGCTTCCATAGGTATAAATCCCCAAATTCGTTCCACTCAACGTTCCAGCACGGCTCTGGAGAATCCCCGCCAGGCTGAAGAAGACGGAAGCAGTATAGGTGTTTCCCAAAGCTCTAGCTCCTCGCAACGCCTCGTGGAGTCTCAACTCCAGTTCCCGCTTCCTCTCTTCCGCCACCGGGTTGCTCTCAAACAGACGTCGCAGCGCCTTGAGGGGCAATTTGGGATACGGGGAATGGAAAATAACCGTCTCCAGCGGTCCGTCGGGACCATCAAACAGGTTGTCCATTCCCATCACGCTTTTGTAGCTCTCCACGCTGGAAAGGGCCCTGAGATAGCAATCTACGGAATAGCGTCCTTGAACCACCGCCTCCCGTCGCCCAAAGGGTCGATAGAAGTCGTTCTCATCCCGGGTGAAGGTGCCGCTGGCGTCTGGATCCAGCTCCAAAATCCCAGGATTCGGTCCAACCAGCAGGGCCACCGCGCCCGCGCCCTGGGTAAACTCGGCGGAGCCCGCCTGGGGTCCGTACATGCTGATGTCGGACACCAGGACCAGAGCATATCGCTTTGTCGCCTGGACGAACCGCAGCGCATCGAAGAGCGCGTACATTCCAGCGACGCAGGCAAACTTGATGTCGTAAGCCTCGCACTCCTCGTGGAGCCCCAACATGCCGTGCAAATAGGCGGCCAATGGCTTGCTTGAGTCAAGGGCTGACTCCGTGGCAACCACCACTCGCCGAATCTGCCCGACCACCTCGGGTCGGTCCGCCAGAAGGTCGTCGGCAGCGTTGGCGGCCATGGTGACGGCATCTTCAAAGGGGGTGGGGACAGCAAAAGACCGGATACCCAGTCCACGAATGATCTTCTCGGGGTCTTCCCCTCGGACGGGAGCCAGCGTCTCCGCCTTCACACAGTAGTCGGGAAAGTACACGCCAATCCCATCAATTCCTGCCTTCACCGTCATCAAAACACCCGTTTGGTGAGTTTCTGCAACCATTCTGAAGGAAAATCCACCTATTTGCCCACGCCTCGAAGTCTCCAGACGTTGACGAAGGCCTCTTTGAAAATGGCCCCGGACATCTTTGAGTCGCCACGGGTTCGGTCGGGGAACTGGATGGGAATCTCCCGAATCTTGAAGCCTTTGCGGTGGGTTCGGGTGGTAAGCTCAATTTGAAAGCTGTATCCGTGGGAGAGGAGGTGATCCAGGTCGATGGCCTCAAGAACCTTCCGGCGAAAGCACTTGAATCCTCCGGTGAGATCCCGGTATGGAAGTCCCAGCACCGTACGTGCATAGAAGTTTCCTCCTCCAGAGATGAACTTCCGCATCAACCCCCAGTCCTCGGTGCCGCCACCAGGAATGTAGCGACTGCCCAACACCAGATCGGCGTCGGCGATAGCAGCGAGAAAATCGGGAAGGTGCTCTGGACGGTGGGAGAAATCGCAGTCCATCTCGAAGATGAGTTCGTAGCCGGCGTCGAGTCCCCAGTGGAAGCCCGACACATAGGCTTTCCCAAGTCCTTCCTTTCCCTCTCTGT
>CALFHQ010000213.1 GCA_937876385.1 uncultured Pseudomonadota bacterium | reverse complement strand
GGACTTCACTGCGGCCGGGCGGTCGGGGGGGGGGCGGTCGCGACATCGCCCGGGTCCCTGGCTTGTACGTCGGTTTTCACGTCGGCCGGCTCTTCGACTGCTGCCTTCGCATCGGCTTCAGCCAGCGCCAGGCGCTGATGTCCCATCCCGGCCAACCCGATTGCCAGGATGGCCAGGGCTCGAATGAGACGTCGTCGTCTACCATCACGCATCATGCCAGGTTCCTCCCGTGTCACGCTATTCTGGACCCTGCCCCGGTCAAAGTCAATGGCGCCGACCCCGCGTGTTCACAGCATTTGGCCCCATTTTTCTGCACCGCAACGAAACTATCTTATTCCCCTTATTCAACTGCAAGAAATCCTTGCTTTCCCCCGTGCCTTGTGTAATCACAGCGGATCGGTGATGAACCATTCAAAGGAGGTACTTCTATGGCCGATGTTCGTCCGTTCAAAGGGGTTCGACCCGTGCCCGAATTGGTCGAGAAGGTGGCGAGTCCACCCTACGATGTAATGAATTCGAAAGAAGCAAGGGAGATGGCTCAGGGAAATCCCCTCAGTTTTCTTCGAGTGGTGAAAGCGGAAATCGACCTCGACCCCGACGCCGATGTACACGGCGAGGCGGTCTACGAGAAGAGCTCCGAGAACCTCCAGAGTCTTATCGCCACAGGGGCAATGGTGAAAGACGAGGCGGAGTGCTACTACGTATATGAGCAGACCATGAATGGTCACGTTCAGACGGGCATCATGGTGGGCGCCAGCGTGGACGAGTACGAAAACGACCTTATCAAGAAGCACGAGTTCACTCGGCGAGTCAAAGAGGACGATCGGGCCCGCCACGTGGACATCTTGAATGCAAACACCGGTCCGGTGATGCTGACCTATCGAGCCAGCGATGCCGTGGATCGAATTGTCGCTGGGGTCCGCAAGACGGACGCTACCTATGATTTCGTGGCAAACGACGGCGTTCGTCATCGCATGTGGGTGGTGTCCGAACCGGCAACCGTGGAAGCTCTTCGCACTGCCTTTGGCGCCATCGATGCCTTGTACGTCGCCGACGGCCACCACCGAAGCGCCGCTGCATTCAGAGTGCGCAACCTTCGCAGAGACAGAAACCCCATGCACACCGGAAATGAACTGTACAACCACTTCCTGGCCGTGGTGTTCCCCGACGACCAGCTCCAGATCATGGGCTACTACCGGGCCGTGAAGGACTTGAACGGGATGGAGGAAGGGGAGTTTCTGGACAAGGTGAGAGAGTCCTTCGAAGTCACCCCCGTGGACGAGCCAGCCCCTGGCGCCATGAAGGAATTCACCATGTTTCTCTCCAACCAGTGGTACCGGTTGGTGGCTCGGGAAGGAACGTATCCAGAGTCTGACCCCGTCAACAGCCTGGACGTGGCCATCCTGCAGAACAACCTGCTGCACCCTCTCCTGGGCATTGAAGACCCCCGCACCGATGAACGCATCGACTTCATCGGCGGGATTCGGGGAACCAAAGAACTCGAGAAGCGTTGCCACGAGGACATGAAGGTAGCCTTTGCGCTGTTCCCCACGTCCGTTGAGCAGCTCATGGCCATTGCCGACGCCGGGTCGGTGATGCCCCCGAAGTCGACCTGGTTCGAGCCGAAGCTTCGCTCGGGAATGGTCGTGCGTTTCCTGGATGAAAACTGACACAGAAGAATGGAGGACCGATATGCTGATTCTGATTTCCGATGCCTTTGACCCTTCTTTGAAAGGTCGCCTGGAAGCTTTTGGCGAAGTTACTGATGACAAGAGTCGCCAGGGGGAAGCCAACGTAGTTCTCGTGCGT
>CALFHQ010000212.1 GCA_937876385.1 uncultured Pseudomonadota bacterium | reverse complement strand
TGCTGCTCCTGCTGAAGACCTATCTGGAAAGTGAGACCCCGCCCAACAGCCTCAAGTTGAACATCGCCCTCCAGGATGCCCGGGGGCGAATCTCCCCTGTGAAGACCCATGAGTTGTCGGTGCAAACGGTTGGAAACGGGGACGTTCAGGTGAGTGTGAGTTGGGACGCCGACACCGACATCGACCTCCACGTCATCGAGCCCGGTGGATGTGAGCTGTACTACTCCAACAAGACGTGCAGCTCGGGTGGCTGGCTCGATCTGGACTCCAACCCGGCGTGCTCCATCGACGGGATCAACAACGAGAACGTCTTCTGGCCCGAATTTGAGGCCCCCCTGGGAACCTACATTGTCCGGGTGGACTACTACGATGACTGCGGCATCTTTGGTCCGGGCAAGGACACCAATGCCACCGTCACCATCCACTACTGTGGTTTTGTCGAGGTCTATGAACAGTTCTTCGCCAAAGGAAGTGACGACGGCGGCGGGGCTGGTGACGGCAAAACCATCGCCGAGTTCAACAACGAACAGTGCGGTCGCATTCTCCGTGGCCGGGTGCGGTACCAGGATCGGACTTTCGACGCCCGGGGCTTCCAGGCTGCAGTTTGGAAACCGGTTCGTTTCGCTACCATCGAAGTCCACCGGAAGTCAGACGACCAACTCATCGGAACCGGTTACACCGACCGAATGGGGGACTACGAGGCCAGATTCAACAATGTAGGAGCGGGTGAAATCTACGTAAAGGTGACGTCCATCACCAATCTGGAGGACGGCTTGCGAGCCATTCAGGTGATGAATCACCCGAAGTTCCAGCAGATTTACTCGGTATCGTCTGCGTCGCTGGATGCGGAAAGCCAGGATGTCCCGGTGGTGAACATCGACATCACCGAGGCTGACGGCGCCGGTGCGTTCAACATCTTCGATGTGGTCTCAGGCGGATATGACCTCATCCGGCTGATGACAGGACAGAATCTGGGGCAACTCAACGTTTACTGGGCGACTGGCGCCGACACCACGAGCACCATCTTCTGCAACGACTATTTCTACGAGAACGGGATCTGCACGGAGCACATGGCGCTCTCCGTTCAAGGAAAGGAAATCGACAGAGACGAATGGGACGACATGGTGATCTTAAAGGAGTTCTTCAAATTCGGCCTGGCGCGGACCTCCAGAGACGACAACCCGGGAGGGGAGCACATCGGTACACGGGATGACCCTCGCCGCTCTTGGACTGAAGGGGTATCCACCTTCTTTGCCTGCGACGTCACGGGCTCTCGCAACTACGTCAACAGCCTTCCCTTTGCGGTTTACCAGGTTCTCGACCTGGAGGAAATCAACTCTCCGTTTGCCTTCAAGACAGACAACGGGTTGATGTTCGGGAACATCTCCGAGTATCTCGTGGCTTCCTTGCTGTGGGACATCGCCGACGGCACCAACGCCGAGTCCTTCGATACTTTGGCCGGCAAGCGCCTCCCCATCTACGACTCCATCTTCACTTACATGGATCACCACCTCTTTGCCGACCGCGGCCCCGACGGAGTGGATCTCATCGACTTCCTGGACGGCTGGTTCTGCCGTGGCTGGGAAGACAAAGACGGACTCCAGCAACTGCTGCTCTACTACCAGATGGCGTATGATTGGGATGGACCGTCGGGGTGCTTCGGCGGCTAAAACAGGGTCATCTCGTCCAGCGAGAATCCTTTGGGCCTCACTAAACGACCTGACCCTGTTTGATTGTGAATCGACAAGATTCTGTCTACTGAGCGGTAAGGCTCCAATCGTCAATGGCGACGGACGCTTCGCCGTCCCAGTCGGAACTCACATCATACATTCGCACGTAGGCTCGAGCATAAACTGCAAGCGGCGGAGCCGTCGCGGTGAAGGTCATCTGCTGCCAATCGGCACTGTCCACCGTGTAGCCACTGCTGTACTCGTTGGTGAGGTAGCCCTTGTCGGCATCGTAGAAGGTCATGGCCGGACGAATGCGTCCCCCGATGTCGTTGTCCAAGGCCCAGAACGAGAAGGTCACATCGGAACCGCCGGTCACCGGGGAGTAGTATCCCTGGTAGAGGTCCTGGTTGCTGGTGGAGGTCCAGGTCAACATGCAAGCGACTGCGCCACCGTGAACAGCGTCGGAGACGGACAGAGCCGTGAAGTCGGCGGTGTTCTTCTCGAAGTCGGCGGG
>CALFHQ010000211.1 GCA_937876385.1 uncultured Pseudomonadota bacterium | reverse complement strand
AACCGATTCTCTTCCCGGGTGTTGGGTCGTCGAGTTGCTTGCAATGGAAACAAACCGAAGGTATCGTCAGACGGTATTCAACCAGGAGGCCGTCAATGGTAAGCAATGAGTTTAGAGTGACCACCCTTCGTGTGATTCCGTTGTTCCAGACCTTGTCTGAGGAGACTCTTGAAGAGCTGCGACCGGCTTTCAAGGTGCAGCGCCTGGGTGCGGGGGAAGTGGTGGTGCGGGAAGGAGACTCGGCGGACCGGCTGTACGTTCTGGTGGATGGGGAAGTCCAGGTTGTGAAGAACTATCTGGCCCAGGGAGCTCAGACGGTGGATGTTCTGACTCCGCCGGCATTTTTTGGCGAGATGGCTTTGATGGAGACTGGGGAACTTCGCTCGGCGACGGTCGTTACTTCCGAGCCGTGCCACTTTGTTACCTTAGAGCGAACGGCGTTTCGGACCGTTTTGTTGAAGAATCCCGAGATCAGCCTGGCCCTCCTCGAGGAGGCGTTTCGTCGCATCCGGCAGGCCAACGAACTGATTTCCGGTGCTGAGGAAGACTGATCCCAGCGGGGGAGGGGAAGAGGTCAGGACAGCCCCAACTCACGAGCTGCCTTTGCAAAGTGTTCGAGGGAACGCTCAATGGTGATGTCGGGAACGGCGTAGGAGATGCGGAAGTGACCGGGCCTGAAGAATCCAGAGCCAGGAACGATGATGACTCGGTACTTGTTCATGAAAGAAGCGAATTCCCGGTCATCTTTGATGGGGGATTTTGGGAAGAGGTAGAAGGCTCCCTGGGGCTCTTCAAATTCAAACCCCATGTCCCGCAATCCGTTGGATATGAGGTTGCGGCGCCTTTCGTAAATGGACATGTCCACATGGATGCCAACGAGGCGGGCGACCACCCGCTGCATGAGCGCGTTGGCATTGACGAATCCCAGCACTCGGTTGCTGAAGGTGCATGCAGCGGAAAGTTGGTCGTGGGCTGCGCACTTGGGGCTGATGGCGATGTGCCCGATTCTTTCCCCGGCCAGGGAGAGGTCTTTGGAGTTGGAAGTGACCACAATGGTTTCGTCATAGAAACGGAACGGGGAAGGGTAGACCCTGTCGCCGTAGACCAACTGTCGGTAGGGCTCATCGCTGATGAGGTAGAGGGTTCTCCCCCGGCTCACTGAGAGGTTTTGGAGGAGTTCTGCGAGGTCACCCAGGGTTTCCTCGGGGTACATGACTCCGGTGGGGTTGTTGGGGGAGTTTATGATGATGGCTCGAGTGCGGCTGGTGACGTGTTGCTCAATCAGTGCCAGGTCGGGCATGAAGTGTTCGTCGGTTTGAACGACCACCATCTCTCCACCGTGATTGGTGATGTAGAAACCATACTCTACGAAGAAGGGTGCGAGCACCAGGACCTCGTCGCCGGGTTCCAGAATCGACTTCAAGACGACGTTCATGGCGCCTCCGGCGCCGCTGGTCATGATCACTTGGTTCTGGGAGAAGGGGATGCCTGTGTCCTTCGTGTACTCGTCGGCGAGGGCTTGCCGGGTCTGCGGGAATCCTGCGTTTGGCATGTAGCAGTGAATGAGGGGGGTGTCCTTGGCAGCTTCCTCCTCAAGTACCTTCTGGAACTCTGGGGGAGGGGGAAGATCGGGGTTGCCCAGGGAAAAGTCGAAGACGTTGTCGGCACCGTGAAGCGCCTTGAGTTTGATCCCCTCTTCGAACATTCGTCTGATCCACGAACCGCGCTCCATTGCCTCGGCAATATTCCTCGAAATTGACACGGAAGACCTCCTCTTTCCGACACTGCACTCAGGGGCAATCTACCTGCCCGATGGGGGCAATGCAACCTCAATCCTGGAACACAAGGGGATAATAAACTTTTCCCGGGACGCGCAGTGGGCGGGGCCAGAAATCAACGCCGGGCGAGACATCCCTTGACAAAGGCGCATTCCGGACCAATCATTTGCTTCAACGGAAAGGAGTCTTGAAAATGCCGGCAGTGGTACGCTACGAATTTGAAACATTGACGTCCTATCTGGAACAGATTTCTGATTTCACAATCAGCCCTGCGGGAAAGATTGTCGGGGTTCGTGTTCCTGACAGCTTGACGGTGCAATTGGGGAAGGGAGCTCGGCGACTCCATCCGTATGGCTTTGTCTTCATGTTCCCAGCCGAGGGCGGCGTAGACTTTCCTTCTCCGGATACCGGTGATGAGGCGGTATCAACCATCCCTTCCGGGGGCGACTTCCTTTAGAAATCGATGGGTCTAAATTCACGAAATGTTGTGTGATTCCAGCTTGTTGTAGAGTGCTCTGCGACTAATCCCCAGGACTTTGGCAGCTTGCTGCTTGTTGCCGTCACACTGCCTGAGGGCCCCTTGCACGGCCTGCTTCTCGATGGTCTTGAGATTCAAGGTCCCAAAGGATTTCAGTGGGGCGTGGCCTTGTCCGGAGCCACGTCGCAGCTCGGGTTTGCTTTCCAGGGACTTCAGGCTGATTCGCCCTTCTTCAGCGAAGACGGCTGAGGTCATCACGACGGATTGGAGTTCTCGGATGTTCCCCGGCCAGTCGTATTCGAGAAGGAGCTGGAGGGCTTCCGGGTCTACTGCGAGCACGGGAGTGTCGTTCTTTTCCGCAAAATGGCGCAGGAAATGTTCGAGGAGGAGTGGGACGTCTTCCTTTCGTTCACGCAGGGCTGGAACACGAATGGAGACCACATCCAATCGGTAGTACAGATCCTGTCGGAAGGTCTTTTGTTCTACCATCTTGCGCAGGTCCTGGTTGGTCGCTGCGATGATGCGGACATCCACCTTGACCACCTTCTCGGAACCCAGGGGAGAGACTTCTCCTTCCTGAAGGACTCGCAGCAGCTTGGCTTGCATGGAGAGGCTCATGTCTCCCAGTTCGTCGAGGAAGAGGGTTCCTTTGTGGGCCAGGGAGAAGAGCCCCTTCTTGTCACCGGCAGCCCCAGTGAAGGCCCCTTTTGAGTAGCCGAAGAGCTCTGACTCCAGGAGGG
>CALFHQ010000210.1 GCA_937876385.1 uncultured Pseudomonadota bacterium | reverse complement strand
CTTCTTGTCCATTGGACCGGGTTCTCAGCGCAGAAGTGCTTCAATGCGAAATGTCTCTCCACAATTCTGGCACGCTTCGTGCTTTACGGCCTAAGCACTTTTTTTGTTTCACAAATCCACAACCCGGCACAATCACACTCAAACAGCTAATATCACGCCGGAAATTTTCATGCCATAGGTCTCTCAGTGCCACTCCACAGGACATTATCAAGCCACCGGCACAAAACTTGCTTTACGGCACTTACAACGATATGGCCCCAATTACGGTTCATGGCACACATATTGCTAAGCCGACCTGAAAAGTCTGCCTTTTTGCCCCAGGGGGAATCCAACTGTACCCTTTAGAATCGGGCGTGGGCTCGGTTTCGAGGGCCCAGGCGAAACCATTGCAAGGGACGGTCACCGAATGAATCACCAGGATCTACTTCGTGGACAATTGATGGTGTGGGTCTTCTGGGGACTCCTGGCGTGTATTCCTTTGGCAGCGCTGAGTGCCCCACCGGATCCGGCAAGGCACCCGGCACAGGTGCTTCCAGATGACAGCGGTGTCGCCGAGAGCAACGGCAAGGCACCTCCGGCCATCAAAGAAGATCGCAGCGACGAAGAGTCGTTGGAGATTGAGAAACCAGAGACGGTAGCACTCCAACATTACGTTCTGGATCGATTCGACGAGGCTGTCGTGGATGCCCCCGGGTTCAAGGGGTCGGTGGTTCCAGACAACTCCTTCTTCCATCGCTATTGGTATTCCACGGCTTTGGAGGAGATGACGCAATTTCACCGACGCGTCATTCTTCACGACCGAAGTCGAGTGTGGCGAGACATGCGGGATGCTTTGACCCTCCCTGTTCCCTCGAAGGCTACCTTCCCCATTGCAGATCGCCAGGGGAATGCTCTTCTTCGTTTCGAGCCGGTGGCTCTGCTGTTGAAGGGGAAGCCAGCCCCAGTATCCATGCAGGTACTGTGTGGTGATGTCGTCTTGTGGCAGGTGGAATCCACCCCAAAGGCCCCAAAGGCGGTGATTCATTGGCCTGACACAGTGGAGGTGCCCCTTCCCGAGATGTGTTCGACCCTGACCTTTGAGGTAGGCAGCAGGGAGAAGCGACCGCCTCGGGTTGTGGTTGCGTGGGGAGAACCCCGAATTGAGGAGCAGGTCCCAAAGGACAAGGCTCCGGCATACAATGTGCTGTACATCGTCGTGGATGCATTGCGAGCCGATTCCGTGGGCCCTTATCGAACCGAATTTGAGTCGGTGTCTCCCAACATGGACAAGTTGGCATCAGAGGGGACCACCTTCTTGAACAGTTTCTCCAACGGAAATACGACCCTGCTGTCGATGAATTCGATGCTGTTGGGAGGACACCCTCGGGCCATGGACTACCTCACCCTCTGGTGGGCCAACAAGGATCGCCGCCCGATTTTCTACAAGAAGGACCCGCCCTATGTCACCCGCACCCTCCACGACGCCGGCTACATCACCTACGGGGCGGTTCACAATCATCTCTATTTTCCCACCTATCGCTTCTCGGTGGATCCCGGATTCGACGTTCTGGAGGATTGCGGAGAGGACAGTACGGAC
>CALFHQ010000209.1 GCA_937876385.1 uncultured Pseudomonadota bacterium | reverse complement strand
CGCCAGAGACGATAAATCGCATCCGCCCCCCGAACAGTTCCTTGTAGCGAGGGAAGATGGTGCGACGGGCCAGGTCCAGAGCAACGCGGTCGGAAAAATCAGCTCTTTGTCCCTGGGATTGCGCCTCTTCAATCTGCCGGAAAGAACGGACTCCCCCTTCAAACAGATTGCGTGAGAGGAAGTTGAAGTCCTGGGACATGATGCGAATCTTCTCGGCAATCTTCTCGTAAATTCGAGGGACCCCAACCATGTAAGTGGGCTTCACATCTCGAAGGTCCTCCAGGAGGGCCCGTACACCATTTCCCAAAGCCACAGGAGTCCCGGATGCAACTCCCGACAGCATGGAGATCATCCCCAACACGTGAGAAAGGGGCAAAAAGAGAAGTTGGACATCGTCTTGCTGCAGCGGAAGCAGATAGGCCAGGGTGCGAGCGTTGTAGAGCAGCCCCGAATGGGTCAACATCACCCCTTTGGGTTCTCCGGAGGTGCCAGGAGTAAACAAGATAACCGCCGTATCGGACGGCTTAACGGTGTCCCCCAGGTCTTCCAGAGTCCGCCGGTCTTCCTTCCCAACCCGATTCTTCAACTGCTCGGGTATCAGCACTTCGTCCCGGCTGAGGACGACATCTTCGAGTCTCACAAACGGCCGCTTCCCCGGGGGTGGATTGGCCACAACACACTCTCGAACCAAGACGACTTTCTCGCACTTCACTTTGGCGTCTACCCGCCCGTATCGCCCATACACCTCAGGATCCTGAAAAATGATGACCTTGGGCTGGATGCGCTCCAAGGCATAGCTGTAGTCCGCCGCAGTAAAGGACGGACTCATTGGTACCAACACAGCACCGGCAAGGAATACCCCGGCTCCCGCCAACGGCCAGTCGAGACATGTATCGGCCAGAAGAACGACTCGGTCCCCCTCGTCTACCCCCAATCGCCTCAATCCCATGGCCCATTCCATGGCCCGCTCTTCCCACCAGCGGTAGGTGCGCGTCTTCCACACAGAGTGCTTGCGAAGCATCAAGCCGGAGTCCTGGGGACGAGTACGGAAGGCTTCCATCAAGAAGGTCGCCAGGTTGTTGGGTGCCGGAGCCATCACATTCACCTCACGAAAAAGATCCTGTGCCAAAGGAGCAGACCTGTCAACGCTCGATGCGCCTCGTCAGGCCCAGATGCTCGATCTCCTTTCGGGTCACAAGCACGGGACCGACGTCCAGGGTGCGAACCCAATACAGGTCCGCTGGCAAGACGTCGTAGGGCTTCACCCAGTCGGGGAGCGAAAGCCCCATCGCCAGTCGCAAGACAACCTCCGGGAAACTGGCCCCGGCCTGCGAATAGAAGTTGTGGGTTGTCCCGAACCTCCCGACGTTGATCTCGGTAATGCACGCAACGCCCTCTTCGTTCTCTTTGAAATCCACAAAAGCTGGTCCGTGGAAATTCGGGTCGATGGCGAGGCACGCAGCAGGTCCCAGACGGTTGAGATCCTCTCGGTGGACGGTGTGCGAGATGGCCGGTGCTCCGGTTATCCCGGACGGACTCACGTGGGGAATCACATAGGCATCCCGCTCTCTGCACTGGCTCATCACCAACTCGCCGTGGTTCCAGACTCCAAGCCAGGTCAGATTGGCCCCCGGGAGGTACTCACTGAGGGTCATCTGACCCCAGTCATCCCAGTAGTCGATCCA
>CALFHQ010000208.1 GCA_937876385.1 uncultured Pseudomonadota bacterium | reverse complement strand
GGCTCCGGTCGTGGAAGCGGCTCCGGTCGTGGAAGCGGCTCCGGTCGTGGAAGCAGCTCCGGTCGTGGAGGAGAAGGCTCCCGAGGCAGCATCGGAAACCGAATCCAAAAAGGAGGAATAAGATGGCCGAAATCACCATGGAAATGATCAAGAAGCTCCGCGAGTGGAGTGGTGCTGGAATCATGGACTGCAAGACCGCTCTCAAAGAGAACGACGGGGACATGGACAAGGCCATGGAGGCCCTCCAGAAGGCCCGCGCGGACATCGCAGCCCGGAAGGCTCACCGTGAGACCAAGAACGGCATAATCGGCTCGTACCTGCATGTCAAGGATGCTGGCGGCGTACCGGGTCTGGGTGTCATGGTCGAAGTCAACATCGAGACGGACTTTGCCGCTCGTAATGACGCGTTCAAGAAGCTCGTGAACGATATCTGCCTGCACATCGCCATTGCCGACCCTCGTTGGCTCAACCCGGAAGAGGTTCCTGCTGAAGAGCTTGAGAAGGCCAAGGAAACCTTCCGTGAAGAGTTGAAGGAAAGTGGCAAGCCGGAGAAGATCTGGGACAAGATCATGGAAGGCAAGATTTCCAAGTACTTGGAAGAGAATTGCCTGACGACTCAGGAATTTGCTCTGGCCCAGGACAAGTCCGAGCGCAAGCCCATCGCCGACATGGTGAAGGATGCCGTGGGCGTCATTGGTGAGAACATCACGATTCGCCGATTTGTCCGTATGGAGCTGGGAGGCTGATTCATGTTCCGCTTTTCCCGTATCCTGCTGAAACTTTCCGGGGAGATGCTCTCAGGGAAGGACCGCCAGGGTTTGGACGATGGTGCCCTCGATTTCATCGCCGAGGAGGTGCAATCCGCGCTCCAGGCGGGGACGGAGGTTGCCATCGTCACGGGGGCGGGGAATCTGTTTCGAGGGGTGGGCCCGAATCGGTCCTCCCTCGAACTCTCACAGCAGCGCAAGGATGCCATGGGGATGCTGGCCACTTGCATGAATATCCTGGCCCTTCAGGATCGACTTTCCCTGCGAGGGGTTTCGACAATGCATATGTCGGCCTTTGCTGGAATCCCCTTTGCATCACCGGTGGATTCCGAGAAGGCAGACGAGTGGTTGAAGCAAGGTGGCGTGGTCCTCTTTTCCGGGGGTACTGGGCTTCCTTACTTCTCCACAGACACTGCTGCTGCCGTTCGCGCGCTGCAAGTGGGGGCCGATGCTCTCTTCAAGGGCACCCAGGTAGATGGGATTTACGACCGAGACCCCAGAGTCGCTGGGGAACACCCACCACGATTTCTGGAGAAGTTGACGTATGACGAGGTGCTTTCGCAGCGTCTCGCCGTCATGGATTCTCCGGCCATCGCCCTTTGCCATCAAAACGGCCTTCCAATTGTCGTTTACAACGCGCATGATGGGGGAAACCTGAAGAAGGCTTTGGACGGAACACTTCGATGCTCAATCGTGGGACAGGAATAGGAGAACTCATATGCTAAACGACCTTTTCAAAGAGACCGCGGACAACTTCGAGAAGAGCGTTGCCGCATTTCAGCGAGACCTGGGAAGGCTTCGTACCGGCCGGGCCAATCTGGCTCTGCTGGAGGGGGTGAAGGTAGAGTACTACGGAAGCCCGACGCAGCTCAACCAGGTCGCTTCGGTGAACATCGCCGATCCCAGACTGATCACGGTCAAGCCCTGGGACAAGGCCCTCATGGCCGCCATCGAGAAGGCCATCCTCGCCGCTGACGTGGGCATCACCCCCAACAGTGATGGAACCATCATTCGACTTCCCATTCCGCCGCTGACGGTGGAGCGACGTAAGGATCTGGTAAAGCAGGTCAAGAAGATGGCTGAGAATGCGCGTGTTTCCATCCGGAACGTGCGACGGGATTTCAAGAGCCAGATCGAGAACGACGAGGAATTGCCTGAAGACGATCAGCACCGCGCCGTGAAGAAACTGGATGATCTGACGGCGGAATTCATCGGCCGGATTGATCGAATTGCAGAAGAGAAGGAAAAAGAGGTTATGGAATAGTCCGTTCCTTCTTTCTTTTCACCCCACCTCGCAAGTTCCCGAAAAACCAGAAAGCCTTTCCTCATGCAAATGCAGGCGTATTTCTATGCGACCGGGTGGGGACTCGACTCCCCAGGGGTGGGGTGTGCACTCCCCACCAATTCCTTCTTTCGCCTCCAATTTTTGCCCTGAATCCCCCCTGATCTCCCCTTTTCGGCGATGGCACGCCTCTTGCTCTACGACAGCCCCGATGGCTGCCAAAAGGGGAGGAAACGCCATGAAAATCACGAGCAAGGACATGAAGAGAGTTCGCAGTTTTGCGCTGGCAAAGTGCCGACGACGCAACGACTACTCCGACTTGGACGACTTCACCGGAGCTGGATTGCTGGGTCTTGCGGAGGCGGAGAGGCGCTACGAGCCCCAGGAGGATGTGGGGTTTTGGGCCTACGCCCGATACAGGGTGCGGGGCCAGATTCACGACTACTCGAGGCGGTTGCACAAGCAGCGCCACTGGGCTCAGGCAAAGGACAATGACAACACGGCGAATCAGCGTCCACCGGCAATGAGTTGCCTGGTTCATGTTCCTGAGAGCGTCCGACGTTCCATGGAGTCCTGCCTGACGGTACGTGAATGCTCATCGCTGGTCACGCAACTGTTGGGTGAATTGGACTCCACCGAGCGGTTCTTCCTGGTTTGCTGCGATATCGAAGGGGTCTCGGTGGCCGAGGCAGCCAGACGTGCCGGTTTGGACCGTCATCAGGGTCGCACGGTGCTTCGGCGAAGCCATCGGAAGCTGCGCCGGCGTCTGGAAGAGACCAGCGCGGGCTTTTCAATGATCGGGAATTCCCAGGCCCTGGCCGAGGTTCTGGGCCGGGCTTCCCGCGCCGCCGCTACCGACGCCACTGTCCTCATCCTGGGAGAAAGCGGGACGGGCAAGGAGTTGCTGGCC
>CALFHQ010000207.1 GCA_937876385.1 uncultured Pseudomonadota bacterium | reverse complement strand
GCCACACTCAACACCCCCCTCGCAGTAGCCGTCACTCGCCTCACCGGGCAGAAAGTCCAACTCCTCCTGGACCATCTTGAAACAGGGCAAAGTACCCTTGAAGGACTGGCACAACTGCCGTTGAACATCGTAGTCCTGGGCACAGGGGATCTGGAAGAGCCCTTTGTCGCACAACTGAAGAACACTCCATCCAACCGCCTGCTCTTCATCAACCAGTACGACGCTACCCTGGCCTCCCTCCTGTACGCCGGCTCCGACCTGTTCTTGATGCCCTCCCTCTTTGAACCGTGCGGAATCAGCCAGATGCTCGCCATGAGGTACGGCTCTCTCCCAATAGCCACCGCCGTTGGAGGGCTGAAAGACACCATTCACCACCGGGAAACCGGCTTCCTCTTTCAAGGCAACAACCACGGCCAGATGGCGCAGAACTTCGTCGAAACAGTGGGACTGGCGGCAGACCTTTGCCTCCGGAAACCAGAGGAATTCCTCGCCATGCAGCGAAAGGCAATGCGCCTCGAATTCGGATGGGAACAAGCCTCCAGAAACTACCAGAAGCTCTACCGATCACTCACTTGAACCTGTTGATTCACAATCAAACAGGGTCAGCCAGGGACCCTCAGGTCAGGTCCTTGTACATCACTTCTGCGATACGGTAGGAAGACTTCTCCAACTGCAGCATCGCCTCCTTGATGTTCTCCTCACTCTCCTCTTCAAGAACCACCCGGCAGCGGTCCATGTCTTCCTCAATCTGCTGCTTCTCATCCGACGTCAGATAGCTTTGGAACTCTCCGAGGGAGCGTTCGGTGGTGTAGAGAAGACCTTCCAACTTGTTCTTCAAATCGGCAATCTCTTTGTGGCGCATGTCCTTCGACCGGAACTCGGAAGCTTCGTCGATAATTCGCTCGATCTCCCTCTCGGACAAGCCGGATGAGGGCCGCACACGAACCGACTGCTCATTCCCTGTGGCGAGGTCACGCGCTCGAACCGACAAGATGCCGTTGACGTCCACTTCAAACGTCACTTCA
Organism: uncultured Pseudomonadota bacterium; assembly: GCA_937876385.1. Taxonomy (GTDB): domain Bacteria; phylum Myxococcota_A; class UBA9042; order CAIXZC01; family CAIXZC01; genus CALFHQ01. Next base: position 1,671 of record CALFHQ010000207.1, on the reverse strand, counting down.
ATCTTCGGAATACCACGCCGAGCCGGGGGAATCCCCACCAACTCGAATCGAGACAGAGACTTGTTGTCTCGAGCCATGGAACGTTCACCCTGAAGGACGTGGATGTTCACAACCGACTGGTAGTCCTCTGCCGTGGTGAACACTTCGGTGTGAGAAGTCGGAATGGTCTGGTTTCGCTCGATGAGCTTGGTGAACACCCCACCCTTTGTCTCGATTCCCAGAGACAGGGGGATTACGTCCAACAGCAAGACGTCCTCGACATCTCCCGACAGAATTCCCGCCTGAATCGCCGCACCAACCGCCACTGCCTCATCGGGGTTCACCCCACGGTTCGGCTGTCGCTTGAAGAAGCTGGCCACCTTGCTGCGAACCAGAGGCATCTTCGTCATGCCGCCGACCAACAGAACGTCGGCCACGTCGGCTACGTCAATACCAGCATCCGACAAAACCTTGTCGCAATGCCAGATTGTCTTCTCAATGAGGTCCTCAACCAGGGACTCCAACTCCGAACGGGACATGCGACGCTTGATATGCCGAGGTCCCTTCTCATCTGCGTAAATAAAGGGAAGATTCACTTCCGTCTCATCCGAATGAGACAAGTCGATCTTTGCCTTCTCGGCCGCCTCTCGCACTCGCTGCAAGGCGACAAAGTCATCCCGCAAATCCACCCCTTCCCGAGACTCAAACTCTTCCACCAGCAGGTCGGCAATCCGTGCATCGACGTCCTGGCCTCCCAGGAACGTGTCGCCATGGGTCGCCTTCACCTGGAAAACACCATCCCCTACTTCGAGAACAGAGATATCAAAGGTACCACCGCCGAGGTCATACACTGCGACCAAGCCGCTGGCCTCTTTGGTCAAACCGTGGGCCAAAGCAGCAGCCGTCGGCTCGTTGATGATTCGAAGCACTTCGAGCCCGGCAATCCTGCCGGCATCTCGAGTGGCCTGCCGCTGAGCATCGTTAAAGTATGCAGGAACCGTCACCACCGCCTGGGTCACCGGTTCCCCCAAATAGTCCTCCGCAGCCTCTTTCAGTGACTCCAGAATGTGCGCTGAAATCTCCTGGGGAGAATAAACCCGGTGGCCCACCTCGACGTGGGCGTCACCGTTGGCTGCCGGAACCACCCGGAAGGGAGAGTTGCGACGGGTACGTTCCACCTCGGGAGTGTCGTACTTGCGACCAATCAGTCGCTTCACGGCGGAGACGGTATTCTCGGGGTTTGCTACCGCCTGGCGACGGGCAGCGCTCCCGATCAAACGTCCCTCGTCTGTAAAAGCAACAACTGAAGGAGTCGTCCGGCCTCCCTCCTCGCTCGGGATGACTATCGGAGTTCCACCCTCCATGGTAGCCACACACGAGAAGGTCGTGCCCAAGTCGATACCGACTGCTTTACCCATTCGTCACTCCTGTTGGTCCCTTCTTCTGGCCGGTCTTCAAGGCTTCCATCTCAGCTTCCGGTTCACCGTAGGTGTAATAGTTATGGTACCCATAGCGCTTCGAACGATAGTAGTAGTATCGATACGAATGCTTCTCAATGTCAAAGGCATTCAGGATCACGCCGATGCTATCTTCCAGAACCGGGAGAATGAGCGACGAGGCCTCTCGCAGCGCCTCCTTCGTAGTACGCCCGGCTCGCACAACCAACACAGCGCTCTCCACAAAGGAACTGTT
>CALFHQ010000206.1 GCA_937876385.1 uncultured Pseudomonadota bacterium | reverse complement strand
CCCCCTTCTGTCCGCGGGCATCCTTGTAGGTTTCGATGAAGCCCAGGATCGCATCCACCGGGGGATTGTTCTTGAGCCACAAGATGCTCGCTTCGTCGAACTTCCCGGGATCGCCGGTTCGGAAGAAATCGGCCAACGCCATGAGCGCTGCGGCCTGCCCCTCTTCGGCATTCCATGCGGCCTTCTCGAGGTATTTCGCTACGCTCTCGAGGGCCTCAGCGTAACGCCCCGGGGGTACCTCCCACTTTCCATCGGCGTTGCCCTTTCCAGCCCGGTAAACCTCCTCTTTGATCTGACATCGGTTTCGCCGGGGACACTCCTTCACCAAACGGGAGTTGAGGGGGTATTTTTCCGGGAAGGCGTTGACTTCGGCCAGGGTGACGTTGTGGTAGAAGTTGTTCGCACTGTCTGCGACGATGTCTCCCCCTTCCCCGGGATTCTTGTTGGTAACCAGCGGTTCGTAGGTGGGGTCAAAGAGTACTGGCTCCACTGCAGCGAGGGTTTCGCCCGGATTGTCTCCCAGGAAACCGAATTCCCCCCCATTCCCAGCGCTGGTGGTCATTGCATCAATCCACTCATTGCGAGTGAAGGGGGCGATGAACTTGCGTTTGGTTCGGTCGAAATAGGGGCCGTTGTTCAGCCAGAACAGCTTGGCATAGTGTCGAATTCGTCCCATGAGATCGCTGCCGATCCCTCCAGAGTGACTGAGGAGTTGGTCGAGAATCTTCCGGATGGTGAGACCGTGACGGTGGATCTGGTCGAAGGTTATGTCTCGCCCCGACACTGCTGCCTTGTACAGGTAATAGGCCAGCAATTTCTGTTTGAGCGGGAGCTTGTCAAAGCCATCCGGGTAGAGGCGCACCAGCGCGATTCCGTCCACGTTTTCGATAAAATACTGGCGTTCGGGGAGGGCCTTTGCGCCGTCAGAATCGGGGGTCGTCCGGTTCTGCATGGTCGCCGACGAACACCCCAGGGAGAGCCCGAGCAGGGCAACCATGCAAATGGCGGCCAAACGGTCAGCCTGGAGGAGTTGAAACGGCATCGTGTATCCTGTGGTTTGTGTTAATCAAGGAGTCCAATTTTTCTGGCCTCAAAGGCGAGTCTGTCCCGGTGGTTGGGGTGGGCAATGGCGATGAGATTCAAGGCCCGCTCCATGGCGGAGCGGCCTTTCAGTTCGGCCACTCCGTACTCGGTGACCACCCGATCCACGTCCCCTTTTGGAATGCTCACCGTTGCCCCGGCTTCCAACTGAGGCACCACTCGAGACTGGAGTCCATCGCCCGCGGTGGATGCGAGGACAACAATTCCCATCCCATCCTGGCTGTGCGCTGCGGCTTTGTGGAACGCTCGTTGCACCCCTGGATTCGTGTTCAGGCTATGGTCAGCGCCCCCGGCAACCTGGCCGGTGAGGTCCACTTGAGAGCCTTCTTCGATACTCACCATTTTGTTGTGTCGAGCCACCGTGTTTGCCGACGTGACGGTTTCGGTGGGGAGAAGGGAGATCATGGCGTTCCGGTCCACATATTTGTAGAGCCGTCGAGTGCCGAGGACGTGACTGGCTACCCACTTCCCATCCATGAAACCTTTGTACCGTCCAGTAATGGCGCCCTTTTCGTACAAGTACAACAAGCTATCCGTGATGACGTCCGTGTGAATGCCCAGATCCTTCTTGCCTTCCAGGTAGAGCGCTGCCCACTGGGCCATCTCCCCCAATCCGACTTGAATGGTGGCCCGGTCGGGAACCAATCCGGCAAGATACGCTCCTACGGCGGGTCCTTCGGTGGGTGCCACATCGGGGTGGAGTTCGGGAAGTTCCCGATCGACTTCGATGATGTAGTCCAGCACCTCCGGCCCCAGGTGCGTAGGGCCATAGGTCCAGGGCAGGCGACGATTGACCTCGCCGATGATGGTAGCGCCCTGGTGTCGCCCCTGTTCCAGCAGTTGCGGCAACCACTGCACGTTGGTCGATAGGCTCAGGCGCCCTTCTTCGTCGGGCATGGCCATTCCCAGCACCAGGACGTCAACGCGCCGCTGGCGAAAGAACGCACCCACTTCGGCCGAATCCACAGGAACGACGTCGGCCACGGCACGCTGGGCTGCGACCCGCTCCCCCGGCCCCACCTGGAAGGATGACAAGCGGATAGAGCGCCGGAAGGGCTTTCCTGCTTCCCGGGCAGCAAGTTGCCGCGACAGGAAGGCGGGGGGCTCCAGGGTCATGGCGCTGTACACGGTTACAGCGCTCAAGTCC
>CALFHQ010000205.1 GCA_937876385.1 uncultured Pseudomonadota bacterium | reverse complement strand
ATGCTCATAGCTCAAGGTGGAGCCCCGGCCATCCTCACCAACCTCGAGTTGCTCCCACAGGCGTCCAACCAGGCGGTCTTCGCCTCTCCAAAGGCGGGCTTTATCGGGGCAGTGGACTCCGAGCGAGTGGGCCAGGCAGTGGTGGAGTTGGGAGGGGGGCGAAAGCGCATCGAAGACCCCGTTGACCCCGCCGTTGGGCTGGAGATTCACAAGCGGGTAGGGGACCCCGTGGCCCTCGACGAACCCATCGCCACCTTGTACTACTCCCGAAAAGAAGATCTCGAAGGGGCCTTGAAGTACCTCCAGCGGGGATACCAGATTGTTCCCGAGAAGGGGGAAGACCTTCCCCTGGTGTTTGACACGTTGACAGCCGACTCCATCGAGAAGGGAAAGGTGAATTCATGACGCTATTTCAACAGGCCCAGGAAGCGGCTCGAACCATCCAGGGGCTGACCCCTCTCCAACCGAAAATCGCCGTGGTGCTGGGAAGCGGCCTTGGATTCATCGAGTCTCGAGTTACCGAAGGGGTGGCTCTGTCCTTTGATAAGATCCCCAACTTCAGAACGTCCTCGGTGACGGGCCACGCCGGAAAGTTGGTTGTGGGCCGCCTCGCCGGAGTGCCGGTGATGCTCTTTTGCGGTCGAATTCACCTCTACGAAGGGCATTCAGCACAAGACGTCGCCTTTGCCGTGAAGACCGCCGTTCTGGCCGGGGCATCCACCGTGATACTCACCAATGCCGCGGGAAGCACCCGGGCCGACTGGACCCCCGGGCAGTTGATGCTCATCCAGGACCACCTCAATCTCCAGGGAACCAACGTCCTCACGGGGCCCCACGATGAGAACTGGGGAGAGCGCTTTGTGGACATGAGCGACCCCTACGACGGCCACGCCAGAGAGACCATCAAGGAATGGGCCAAGGGGCAGAACCTGACCCTCCAGGAAGGGGTCTACGCCGGGTTCCACGGCCCCAGCTATGAAACCCCCGCAGAGGTCTCCATGGCCCGCACCATGGGTGCCGACGCCGTGGGAATGTCCACCGTACAAGAGACCATTGCCGCCAGACAACTAAACGCCCGGGTCGTGGGACTCAGTGTCCTCACCAATCTGGCTTCGGGGGTGTCGCCAGTCCCCCTCTCCCACGCCGAAGTCAAGGAAACTGCCGACCGAGTCAAAGGGGATGTGGTGCGTTTCATCGAAGGGATCTTGCCGATTCTTTGACGGTGGGTGGCACCAGTTCAAGCTGACACGTTCTCCAAAGGCCTCCATCCCGGGGCATCCTTGCTTGTCATTTCTTCTTCAATTTTCTTCTTCACAAAGCTGTTGAATGCGCGCATACTAGCTGTTACTCTCACGGCCAGGAGGACATCCCATGGACATCGGCAAGTTGACGCCGACCCGCATTATGCTGGTCGAAGATTCAGAAGGTGATGTGTTTATCTTTCGTCGTGCGATGCGTGAGGCTCGCCTCTTGAACGAAGTAGTCGTGTTTGATGACGGAAAGGACGCCCTGGATTGGATTACTGGTGATCGCACAGACGAGGAATTACCCGGGATTATCTTTCTCGACATCAACATGCCTCGCCTGTCCGGCTTTGAAGTGCTCAAGAAGCTGAAGCAGGCTGACCGAGTCAGAGGCATCCCAGTGGTTATGCTGACCATTTCCCAGGAGGAAGAGGACATCGTTCGTTCTTACGACTACGGTGCCGTCTCTTTCATATCGAAGTCGGTTCGAGCAGAGAACCTGCTCGACATTCTCACGGCGGCTCCGGGAATTCGTTTCATGGCCTACAAGGTGGTCGAAGACCCCTCCAACTGACAGGGGCCTCATGAGCCGGGAAGACGATCGGACCCTCGCCACAACTCAGCGACTCAGCGTCCCGCGAAGCCCTGACATCGGGCATCTCCGCTACCGGCATCCCAAAGTTTTCATCGTGGACGACGACCCCGATATGCTCGAGTTGCTCAGCGCATATTTGAGTGGTGAGGGGTATGATATTCGCACTCACTCTATGGCCAGCACCGCTCTGGAGGAGTTCGCCCGCCTGCTCCCCGAAGTGGCACTGGTGGACCTCCGCATTCCAGACATGGACGGACTGGAGCTCATCCGGAGGGCCAGAGCCCTCTCTCCGGACTCGAACTTCATCGTCATCAGCGGCTACGCCAGTGTAGACAACCTCATTGAAGCCATCCGAGGGGGGGTCAACGACTACATGACCAAACCCTTCGACTCTGCTGACGCCGTCCGCCTCGTGGTTTATAACGCCCTTGAGAAGCAGGCGCTGGAGCGGGCGCAGAAGATTCACCAGATCACCAATGAGGCCACACTCAATGTAAATGAAGTGTCGTGTGTTGGAGAGGGGCGAGGGGATTTCATGGCCATGGTTCGGGAGTCCTTTCGCCGAATTCTGAGAGCTTCCGCTGTCTCCTCCTTGTACTTTGGCCGAAAGAAGTTGCACTTTCGCCTGGACACGCTGCACCCCCTGAGTCAAAAACCGGTGGAGCAGCTCTTCTCCACGAGCGCAGACCTGTTTCCCCAGGTCGTCACCTTTGCTGACTGTGAAACCCGGGTGGACCTCCTGGAAGAATCAGAGGAGCTCGGGGTCAAAGGGGAATTCGGTACCGTCCTGCGCTTCACAATCAATGGACCCGACGGACTGGAAGTCGTCGTCAACTGCGCCCACGTGGCCCCGGGGGCGTTCTCCAGAGCCGCCGTGGGACAGGCGCTGGGTCTGGCGGGAACCCTCGAAACGGTGATCAGAAGGCAGCGAGCAGGCGCAACCCAGGAAGCGCAGATGATCGCCGACATGATGAACTCCCTCAAGGACGGAGTGGTGGTCCTCGACCAAGACAATCTGGTTCGATACGTCAATCGAGAAGCCCGCCGGATCTTGGCGATTCCCGAAGACAAGACCGCCGAGGAGGTGACCCCCTTCCTGGTAACCCTCGACTCCACCATCGCCCAGCCGTCGTCCAAACGCAGCTTCCACACCCCCATGCACAAGTCGGTGAGATTCGTTGTTTCCGGTGAGGAGCATTTCTTCGAGTTGGACTCCACCGCCTTCTATACCCCCAACAAGGTCCCCTACCGAATGATCCTCATTCGGGACGTCACCCACCTCATCCGGGAGGCCCGGGCCGTTACCGAACTCAACGAGCAACTTCTCAGTCGAAACACACGCCTGGAGGCGGTCAACAAGGAGCTGGATACCTTCGCCTACATGGCCTCCCACGATCTGCGAGAGCCCTTTCGCCACATCCAGATTTTCTCGGAGTACCTTCGCAAAGATCTGATGGAGGCCAAACAACTGGAAGGGGAGCGAGACTATCTCCTGTCGCAAATCCTGAAGAATGGAGACATCGCCAACCGTCTGCTGACGGATCTGCGGACACTGTCGAAAATGACCCGTATGGAGAACCCCTTTGAAGAGGTCGCCCTCAGCGGTCTCGTGGAGGACATTCTCGAACGATTCGACACCACGCTCCACGAAACCGGCGGCCGGGTTTATGTCTCCCCCCTCCCGGTGGTGAGTTGCGACCCCATCAAGATGCGGGAGGTCTTCCACAACCTCATCGGCAATGCGCTGAAATATACCGACTCCGAAGAGCCCACGATCTCCATTGACGGTGAAGAATTCGCTGACGAAGTAAAGGTCTGGGTTCGAGACAACGGCATTGGAATCGACCCCGAGTACCACGAGTACATCTTCGAAGCGTGCCGTCGAATCCCCTACAAGAAGGCGTCCGGAAGCGGTCTGGGACTCGCCATCGTCAAGAAGGTCATCGAGGAGCACGGTGGGAAAATCGGGGTGGAGTCAACACCGGGGGAGGGCGCTGCATTCTGGTTCACCATCCCCCGGGGATTGGGAACCAACAAGTGACCCCTCAGGCCAGCCATCCAACGACAAAGGGAATGTAGAGGAACCCAAACAGTGTTGACAGGAATACCGCTGCGGCGGCTCGATCCGAACTGTCGCAGAACTTCGCACACAACACAAAGGACTGCACCGCGCTGGGCATCGCGCATCCCAGCAATACCGCCCGTGCGACGGGCTCTGGTGGAGAAAACAGCCACACAAAGCTCAACCCGGCAGCAGCTCCGCCCAAGACCCGAAGTGCAACAATGGGCAAAGCGCTCCAGATATCCGACAGCTTGATGGCGCCAATTCGATATCCCAGAGAAAAGAGCAGCAGTGGAATGGCGGTGTCGCCCACCATACTTACTGGACGCATCACCATCGAAGGCAGCTCCAGACTGTTCGTGGACAGGACGATTCCCAGCCCCGCTGCGTAAAGCAATGGCAACCTCACAAGCTGCCTCAGTCCGGCCTTGCCGCCGCCGGCAGCGATGCCCACCCCGAGGGAATACAGCAGCACCACGCTTACCGTCATATAGATGACCTGATAAGACAACGCCTCAGTTCCAAAAGCGAAGTGAGCCAGCGGCAGGGGGAGGTTGGCAGCATTGGCAAAGAGGGCGCCAATCAGGATGTCCCGCCCATGGTCGCCCGACAGGCGCTGGTACAGGATGGCCAACCCGCCCACGAAACCAACCACGAACAGAGTACCCGTGCCGGTCATCACCATCATTTTCAGGGACACTGGATGGCTCACCAGCGCCTTAACGATCAGCGCGGGCATCGCCACGTAGATGATGAAGTCCACGAATGGCTTAATGTTCAGCTTGCCCCGTCTGCCAAAGACGGTCCCCAGTGCTATTACGATGAACACCGGTACAACAGCCTCGGCTACCAGGCCCCAGGTTCCCATCAGTGATCCTCCTCAGACGAAGGGAGCAGCGCCAGTGAGAACTCCCCATCCTCCAGGAAATTCCCCACCGCCATGGCGC
>CALFHQ010000204.1 GCA_937876385.1 uncultured Pseudomonadota bacterium | reverse complement strand
CCTCGACCAAGAATCCACCCTGAGCACCGTTCTGCCCCAAGAAGCCGTCGCCAGACGACAAATCGAACTGGCAAAGCACATTGAACGCCTCACCGTCAGGGACCTCACCCCCTCGACCTTCACACATGTGTACCGCTGGGACATCCTCGACCACGTCATCGACCTTCTCAAAGTGGCGGAAACACAGCCCGAAAACCTGTTCCTCGTGTGCAAGGACATCCGAAACGACCCACAACTTCTCCCCCTCATCAACGGAGTCCTTGACCCCTACATCGACACAATGAAAGAGGATCTCGAACGTATCGCTCGGTCCGTCAAAGAGGATCCCAACATCCCAGCCGAACCCAAAGCTGAGATACTGAAAGGACTCTCCGCCCTGCGAGAGATGACTCGAGCCGGCACCGTCCTGGTTGACACTCCAACCATTCCCCATCTATGGTTCAAGGGAGCGCCCCACGGCGTTCGGAAAAGCTGGAATGCATGGCTCGATAAGCTGCACACCTTCACCCAGGCGTGACAGCCATTGGATGGAGGCCCCGTTGAAAAACCTCACAAGCTCAACTTTCGCCCGATACAGCCTTCTCGTCCTGCTCCTGTTTTCCGTGGCATGTACCCAAGGCTCCCCACCAAAGAAGGGGGACGAAGCAAATGGCCAAACCGCAGCGCCCCACAACCCCGCAAAGGAACCCAAAGGCGCAAAGGACCCCCCCGTTCCTTCCAAACTCGACAACAAACCCCAGCCCCCCAAAGAAGACAATCTCACCCCGACCTCACAACTGCTATCCGATCCCGCTGAATGGACACGACGCCTGAACCACCCCCCGTCTCCAACACTCCAACCGGAAAAAAGAGCCCACGCCCTTGTCGAACTCGCAAGAATGGCCCGATGGAGCGGACGATACGACGCCGCAATCGCACACGCACAACAAGCGCTAATGGCGATCGAGTCCGCCAATAGCCCGCTGGAACCCTACATCTTCGAACTTGCCCGTTGCTACCAGGCCAACCTCGACATCGCAAAGGCCCAGGAACAGTACGATCGCCTCGTGCTCAGCACCACCGACTACTGGAAATATGCCGGACACATCGGCCTCGCCGAGATGGACCTCGATGAACAGCGAGACAAATCGGCTCGCAAGCACCTTGATGGAATCCCCGGAATCGACTCCGAGGAACTCTTTGGAGCCGACGCACTGAACCCCCGCAGGTTGGCGGTGCTGGCACAGATTCATCTCCTTGACGGAGAAATGGAGCTCGCATGGAGCACCATGAAAGACCTCATCAAATCCGTCCGAGACCAGTTCGAAGAACACCCCCTTCCCCTCGCACCCTTCCTCTACAAAGGGGGACTCATCGCCCTCGTCATGGGAGACGTGGCCACCGCCAGAGAACTCCTCGGCGAAGCCCTCCTTATCCAGGAATCCGCCTTCCCCACTGGTCACCCCTTCACCGCCGAAATTATCAACCAACTCGCCCTGGCCACCATGACAACAGGCGACATGGACGAAGCGGAACGACTCTTCAAACGAGCCATTGCGATGCTCGAAGCAACCCTCTTTGAGAAACACCCCGCACTCTCGTCACCCCTCAACAACCTGGGAGAACTCTACAGAGTCCAGGAAGAGTACGAAGTGGCATCAGAACTCCTCGCAAGAGCCGTGGAAATCGACCAGGAAGCCTTCGGAAACAAACACCCCAGAGCCGCTGCCAGCCTCTCCAATCTCGCTTTCCTCCTGGAATCCGTCGGAGACCTCGAACAGGCGGAAGCACTCCACCAGGCCGTCCTCGAAATTCAAGAGAAAGCCCATGGCCCAGAACACCCCACCGTGGCCGCAGCACTCAACAACCTGGCTGGCTTGTATCTCACCGTGGAAGAAGGGGAAGAGGCCAGAAAACTCTACCAACGAGCCGTTACAATCCTCGAAAAGTCCGCCGGGGAGAACCACATCTCAACGGCCACCGCCAGCCTCGGTCTCGCCCAAGCGTGCCAGGCCATGAAAGACTACGACACAGCGAGAAAGCTCTTTTCGCGCTCTTTGAAAACCTACGTCGATGCCTTTGGCGAGAAAAGCACCCAGGTGGGAGCAACACTGCTGACCTGGGCACAAATGGAAGAAGAAGCAGGGAACACCGAGAAGGCACAGGAACTACTCAACCAAGCCACCTCAATCCTCGAGAACCTTCAAAGGTAAATCAAGTGGACGCCTTGAAGTGGCCAGCCGACACCTGGTGCGGCTTCAGCCTCGAAAACAGGCTGTACATCTTGCAACCCACGCATACCCCCAAAGCACCCTCCAACGTCGCAAACAACCCCAAAGTCACAGCGAAGGCCAACCCGGGAAGCCACAGCCCCAAAATGGAGAAAAGGGTCATAGCCGAGGTCATGGCAAACCCCAGCTTCGCTGCAAACATCTTTGGACCGGCATTGATCGGGCGGCGGGACACACCCAGTAAGGCCAACACAGCGCCAGAGAAACGACCCAAAGGACTCAGACGGGGGTTCACAAACCCTCGAATAAAGAAGTCCGCGGCCATCAGCCCGGCCAGCCACCATGACTGCGTCCACGCAAACAAGGCCGCCCCCACCACCGTCAGCCCCGCCACAATCCGGACACCATTCGAATCCACTCGAAACTGGACAATCTGGCAACGGTCATTCATGTCATCCTCTCCTTTCGACTCAATCCGGCATTTCCTACTAACACGATAGACTTTATTGCCTTTAAAAACGAAAGTCAACCCCCACACCGACGCAAAGCCCGGAATTGCTCCTCAAAACTGTCCCCACAGCAAGCCTCAAACCGAGGCCAGGACAGGCCTCAGCTCACGCCGAAGAACAGTTGGCGTCAGGCACCCCTATCTGAAGTTGATTTTGCCGACCTTGGAGGTCAATTTGATGTTTTCGGAATAGTCCACCGGAACGGCGACCAAAGAAGGACGCCCGGTCTCCGCAAAGGCCATCTCCATCTTCACGGTGAAGTCCTCTGCAGACTCCACCCGAAGTCCCTGAACCCCAAAGGACTCCGCCATGGCCACGAGATCCGGACTCTTGATGAAGCGAACGTGGGGAGAAAACTTGCCATAGGTCACACGCTGCTTCCACTCGATGAGACCGTAGCCACCATCCTCCCAGACGAGAAACACCGGGGCCAAGTCCAGATCCACCGCCGTTGCCATCTCCTGGTTGTTCATCAAGAACGCCCCGTCTCCCATCAATCCGACCACCCTCCGCTTCGGGAAAAGTCGCTTCGCTGCCACAGCACCCGGGAGCGCTATGCCCATAGAACAAAATCCGTTCGAAATGATGCACGTGTTCGGCTTGTAGGTGGGGTAATGACGCGCCACCCACAACTTGTGAGCCCCAACGTCCGAGATCAGGATATCATTCTCCCCCATCAGCTTCCTCAGATCACTCAACACCCGCTGGGGCTTCATGGGAAACGCCGGGTCGTTGTCGTACTCTCGAAATTCTCTCAGCATCGCCCCTCGCTCCTTTTCGAAAGAGCGCTCCGAGCGCTGGTCCTTCGGCGTCAGCTTCTCCACCAACGCCTTGAGGGTATTGGCAATCTCGCCCACGATCTCAACACTGGGCAGGTAGTGACGGTCCACCTCCGCTGGGAGCGTGTCGATGTGGATGATCCGCTTGTCAATCGTCGGATTCCAAACCGATGGATGCCACTCCACCATGTCGTACCCGATGCAAATGACCAAGTCCGCTCGCTGCATCGCCTGGGTGACATGATCCTTGCTGCCCAAACCCGCCGTAAACAGGCTGAATTCGCTGTCGCCAGGCAACGCTCCCTTCCCCATGAACGTGTTGGCCGTGTAAATGTGGGTGCCTTCCACCAACCGACACAGTTCGTTGGAGGTTCGATTTCGAACACACCCGTTGCCCGCGAGAATGATGGGATTCTTCGACTCTCGAATGAGCTGCAAAGCATAATCCACAGCCCAGGGGTCAGCCTCCGAACGGCGACGGAGAATCTCCTGCCTCAACGGCAGGGCATCCGTCTCCTTCTTCGCCACGTCCTCGGGAAGCTCCACCAGGCACGCTCCCGGCTTCTCCGTCGCTGCCAATTTGAACGCCTTCCGCACAATCTCAGGAATATTCGACGCCTCGTAAATGGACGAATCCCACTTGGTCACCGGCCGGTACATCGACACCGTATCCATGTTCTGGTGCGACTCCTTGTGCAACCGATCCGTGCCACCTTGCCCGGCAATGGCCACCAGAGGACTGTTGTCCATGTTGGCGTTGGCGACACCAGTGATCATATTCGTGGCCCCGGGCCCCAACGTCGCCATACATACCCCGGGCTTCCCCGTGAGACGACCCGACACATCAGCCATGAAGGCAGCCCCCTGCTCGTGTCGACACATCACAAACTGAATATGGGAATCCATCAAGGAGATCATGACGTCAGCATTCTCCTCCCCCGGAACACCAAAAATCGTGTCAACACCCTCGGCCTCGAGACACCTCAACAGCAGATCAGACGCTTTCATGGGAAACACTCCTTTCGCCGAACAGTCGGATTGAGGGCCAATATGGGGGCTGGTTGCTGGAAATTCCAGAGGAGGGAACGAAAAGTTCACGAACGGAGAGGGGAAGCCTGAATGTCTACTTCACCTCATCTTTCCGCAGTCGACCGTACATCCGCTCCAGAGAACCTTCCAGATCCCGCAACTCGATGTTGTGAGTCTTGCACCCCCGACGAGAACAGAAGAACACTTCTCCGTCCACTTCCAATTTGAGATGCGCCAGAGGAGCACCACAAACACCGCAAGGACGATCTGTGTTCAACAAGGCGTTGCAATGGGGACAGTACAAATCCGTGACATCACCCGCCCCCACCTTCACCTCGGTCAGGTAGCGGAAGCTCCCGTAAATAGAACTCAAATGCAACTCCCCCTTCTCCTCCCCCAACTTGAAGTTCACCCGGATCGAAGGATTGCCATCCAGATTCACCGAATCATCCATCAAATCACGCCCGCATGTGGGGCAACTCACGGCCACCGGAATCATAACCAAAACCTCTCGTTCAAGTCGGGAAAACCCGTCGAGTCATAGTCTAGGGTCCGGTTCAGACATTGTAAACCGATATCAAACCAGCTAACACCGGGGTTTTCCTTGACAGAACAGGTCTGATTCACCAAATTCTTACAGCGGAGCGAGTCTCGACCAGGAGACTCCACTCAACAAACACAGGGGAAACGATGGCCATCCGACTCTTCAACACGCAAACCCGGCAGAAAGAAGACTTCAATTCAATCGACGAAGGCAAAGTCCGCATGTATGTCTGCGGCGTCACCGTCTACGACAAAAGTCACATCGGCCACGCACGATGCTATGTCGCCTTCGACGTCATCTATCGCCACCTCCTCCGCTCCGGATACAAGGTGGACTACGTTCGAAATTTCACCGATGTGGACGACAAAATTATCAAACGAGCCAATGAAATGGGCGTCGAAACCCGCGCCCTGGCCGATGTCAACATTGCTGCCTACCACGAAGACATGGACTCCCTCGGATGCCGAAGACCCACTCTCGAACCCCGAGTCACAGACCATATCGAAGACATCATTGCCCTCATCCAGAAAATCATCGCCAACAACCACGGATACATCGGACCCGACGGAACCGTGTACTTCTCCATTGACTCCTTTCCTAAGTACGGAAGGCTCTCCGGGCGAAATCTCGAAGACATGGAAGCCGGAGCCAGCGAGCGAGTGGGACAAGACCCCAACAAGAAGAACCCCATGGACTTCGTCCTCTGGAAACCCAGCAAAGAGGGCGAACCCAGTTGGGAATCTCCCTGGGGAGCGGGTCGACCCGGATGGCACGTCGAATGCTCCGCCATGAGCGCTCGACACCTGGGAGAGACCTTCGACATCCACGGCGGAGGAAAGGACCTCGTCTTCCCCCACCACGAAAACGAAATCGCACAAAGCGAAGCGGCCTCAGGAAAGACCTTCGTCAACTATTGGATGCACAACGGCTTCGTCAACGTCGACT
>CALFHQ010000203.1 GCA_937876385.1 uncultured Pseudomonadota bacterium | reverse complement strand
CGTCAGCACCGGCGCCACGACAAAGTCCGCCCCCAACATCCACTGCCTGTGGGCGTCCAAGGCAGCAGGCCAATCGGGGTCCACCAGCGCGGTGTGCCGAATGATGGGGTGACCCAATTCCTGCGCCTCCTTCGCCATGGCCAGCCAGAAGGGGAGGAAGGCTTCGTGTATGCGGGCCATGTAGCGAAAATGGGCGAGGGTCTCGACGTTGGAGTCGAATCGGTGGTTCTCGTTCTTCTTCAACCCGTCGTGAGTTCTCATCACCGGGGTGAACGCCCCCAGCTCGGTCCATCGTTGAAACAACTCTTGAGTGCTGGGCCCCCCGGAGAATCCGGCGATGTCGTGGGTGAAAAACGGAATTCCCGCCATCCCCAACGTCAACCCGGCAGTAACCACCGTGGGGAAACCGTCCCCTTGCGACCAATCCGCTTCCTGGTCCCCAGCCCACACCACCTGGGCCACCTTCTGTTCCCCGGTATAGCCCGACCGGGTCAGCATCACGAAGTCACCATCGGGGTGGGCCTCAACCAGGGCCTCTCGATTCAGCTCATGCCATCTGGTCGGATACAGGTTGTGCAGCGAAGAAGCCGTCCCACCGTCCACGGCGGCATCAAAGGGGAGCCACTCGCCGAAGTCGGCCATCCACCCCGACATTCCCATGTCCAAGGCGTCTTTGGCGAAGCTCTGGAACCACTGTCCGGCTTTCTCATCGAAAACGTCCAACAGCCCCCCTTCGAAGGTGATGATGGGAAAGACATACGCCTTCCCGTTTCCCTCGCTCACAAGGTACCCCTGCTCCTTCCCCTGGGCGAATTGCTCGTACTCTGGAATGACAAAGGGATTGAAGTAGCCCAGAAAGCGAACTCCACGTTGCCGAAGTTGCGAGATGGCGTCGGCAAGGTCCGGATAGAACTCTTCGTCCCAGGTCCAGCGGTACTTCACTCCGAAGCTGTCAGCCCCAAACCCTCGCTTCCCAACCCAGTCCTGAGCCCACACGGCGCTCACCGGCACGTCCGCATCCAACGCCACCTGAACCCGGCCTAAGACCGCCTGGGTTCCCCCTTGTGCTGCCAACCAAACCCCGGAAAAGGCCCACTCCGGTGGCACCAACTCAGCCCGTCCCACATGGGCAGTCAACTGCTCCACAACGTCCATCGGCGTGGGCCCCGGGAAGATCAAGAAGGACACAGCACCGGGAGCCCAACACTCCACCGTCCAGGTCGTCGTATCGGACTCACCCAGGTCAAACAGCGAGTATTCGGTGTTCTCCAGGAGGAATCCCTTCCCCGCCACCGGATCCAAAAAGTAGGGCATGGGAAAATAGCTGTCCGTGTACGACCCGATGTACGCAGCAGACGGCACCGGTTCTCGTCCAACGCCCTGCTCCTGTACCCACACGGGCACCGTTCGGCCGGCCATGTCGACGAAGTTGTACTGCTCTCCAAATCCCCAGAAGCGGTCCCCCTCTTCCCGGACGAAACGAAGGCGAGTGGCGGAAGGACTCCCGCCGTAGCTCTCCACAGTGACCCGCAGGGCCCCGAATTCGGTCACCTCAATCTGCATTCCGCCGTCCCGGAAATTTCCACTGCCGAAAGCAATGGGCTCCCCGGGGACGACCCCGGTGGAACTCGACACTTCGCCCAGCTTCTGAAAGTCGAAGAACCCGAAGAGCATGGAAACCGACGGCTCGAAATCGAGCCACTCGGGAGCCTTCATGAGCAGAAGGGGTCGCCCCTCGTAGGCAAAGGAGACCCAACCCTCGGGGGTGATCTCCACAGACCAGGCGTCCTCCAAGACAGTGTCTGTAGCAACCTCGTCGGGGAGTTCCCCTTCTCTTGCGTCGACACCGGTGGAGTCAGGGTTCGAGTCACTCTTGCTCCCCCCGGAACACCCGGAAAGGGAAACCGCACCAAAGAGCAGAAGGAAGACCAAGAAACGGCATTCACGACTCATCCAGCACCCCTTTGTTTCTTCCTGTACGATAGCCAATTGGAGTAGAAGGGATCAAGGACTGTGTTGGTGCGACTGGAGAGAGGTTTTGGCAGGGAGGGGAAGGAATAAGGGAGGAAGAGAGGCTATTCAGCCACGGGAATCGTCACGGAGACCATCTCTGACTGGTAGAAGTTCTGCTCGTCGTAAACGATGAGCCCCACCGTGTAGTCGCCGGCGACGTCGGGGACGAAGCTCGTGTTGCAGCTCGTTTCCGCATTGAGGTAGGCGGAGCTTCCTTCGGGCTTCTCCAGGATGAACCACAAGAACCCGTTTGTGTAAACGGCACCGCCACATGTCCCCGCAGAGCTGCCGCAGCCATCCAGCGAGATCGTGTTGCCCGCTGCCGGATTCACCGGGTTGGCAACCTTGGCCACTGGAATGGAGCACTCATCCACCTTGTTCCCTCGGAGGGTCACGGCAGTGTCGATGGTACCGGCCAGGGGATCTTCGTACTCGATGTGCAGCAGACCGGAGCTTGTATCCTCTACTGGAGCATACTGAACGGTCAACTGTTCGATGGTGAACGGCGCCACCTGAATGGCAGTCTGTTCCCCGTCCTTGATGGCGAAAGCGTCGGAGACGCCGCTGAAATCATCGGTGACCCAGACACGGTTCACATCACAGACGCCTGCGCCATTATTGATGAGAAGAACGGGCTTCTCTTTGATGGTGGTGGCCTCCATGGAGGCGAAGTGGAGAACGTAGTTTGGAGGAGCAATGGTGAACTCACACTGGCTCTTGGCAACCAGGGAGACGCAGTAGCTCATGGGACCTTCTCCGGGGGAGTTGTAGTTCACGCACAGCTCGCCGTTTCGGTCGTCGGTTTGGCCTGCGGGGCGGTTATAGGACACATCAAAAGCCATCCCTGCGCCCCCTTTGATTGCTCGAGGCAGGGACAGTTCATCCCCACTTCCCGGGTCTCTGGGAACGACAGAGTACCAATCCCCAGCGTCAGCCGGGGTGATCTCCATGCCGGTGATCTGAATGGGACAACCACAGCAGGTACCCTTCACGGGGCACATGTTGTCACATTCGCTGGCCTGCTTGTTGTAGATGTTCACCGAGTGGGTGCCTCCTTCCCCGGTGAAATCCAGGTAGCCGAAGGCGCTGTCGGTGGAGATCTCCAGAATGGCCGGTGACTGAGACACCGAAATGGGCACTTGAACTGACCCTTCCGGGTAGTTGCTGAAGTCGTTGGTCTCAATGACCAGGACGTTGGAATCGTCGAAACCACCCTCCGGGCAATATCGAACCGAGAGGACTACGGGGTTGTAGTTGTCTGAGCCCTTGAGGCCGATTTCAAGCGGCAGAGGAGGCAGACTCGGAAGTTCGAATTCTGTGGAGGCATTCTTGAAGTGGATGGCGGTCACCAACAGGGTGTCCGTCCCATCGTTTTCCAGCGTGATGGTGTCGGTGCTGCACCCGGTGACGCAACTGTAAATGATGGAGGGCTTGCTGAGTTGAGCCGTGGGACCAACAGCCTCGATGCCCAGGGTGATCTCATACTTCCACTCGTTGCCCTTGTAGTCCGGGTCGTCGCTGACGATGACCAGGGTGCTCGTGGAGGTATCCACAACGCCATCCTCTGGGTCGTAGATGAGGGTCGCACCCAACTCGAGAATGGAGAGGCCCGGTTCCAGCACGACAGGTAGATCGTCCTGCTGGTAGAGGCCGTTGAAAATGAGTTGGATGTACTTGTTCCCGCCCTCTTCCAGGTAGATCTCGGAAACCGTGAGGTTTTGAGTCCCGTCGTTGTAAATCTCCAGAGGAATGTGCAAGGCCGGATCGTTGGCGCCGATCTTCTGGAATCGGTACTCCGTTGGATTGTCGCTACTGCCGACTTTGACGTAGATCTGGGCTCGCTCTCCCGAAGAGAAATCGTTGCCACATCCAGTTGCGCAGAGGGACAGGGACAAAACGAGCAGGGTCGCTAGAAGGGTTCTCATCATCGTTTCTCCAGTGAATTATTCGGTGAAGCAGACCATCTTGTACCACACCTTGATCTCGTCGCCGGCGATGGGCATGCAGGTGCCGTTCTCGTCAAAGGCGATGGAGTTGGTGGGCTGGTGGTATTCCCATCCAGAGGTGCACTCTTCGAAGCCGTTGCCTCGGTCGAGCCACACTCGGATGCTGCCAGGAGAGCTATCTGCCTGGGCCGAGAGGAAGAACTGAATCTGCAGTCCGAAGGCGATTTCACCAATATCGGACAAGACGGTAGAGAAGCTTGCGTCGCAGATGCTTCCGAACTTACCGCCGGTGGCTTCCTGGACATCGATGTACCGGTTTCCAGCATCTGCGCCGTCGTTGCCGTTGGGGTTATTGCAGCCGCCGTTCTTGTCCCCGCAGATGGCGTGGGCGTGGAACAGGTTGCTATTCAGGAACCCCTTGATGGACATGAAGTAGTCGATGTAGAAAGGCACACTCCCGGGGGACTGGTCCTCTTCATCCGACATGAGCACCAGTTCCAGAGAAGCGTCTTCACGCATGAAGCCTCGGTTCCAACCGCCGCAGAAACCACCCACACACAGCTCCCCTTCCAGGCAGGAGCCGGGGCAGGGCTGGTCTGCACCACAGGTACAGGGCTTTTCTGTGTTGGTGATGTTGGGCGGGGTCAACGCTCGTCGACCGGCCTCAAGACCCGATTCCTGGGTTCCCGAACCGCCGCAGCCGATGTCCTCGACGTTGCCGGGTAAGGAAGCCACAGTGGTATTGGTGATGATTCGGGGGCTTCCCTGGAATCTTCCCACCATGTCGTAATCTTCGTCGATGTTGGTGGTGACGATTCCGATCTGGAAGTCGTTGTCCCAGTTGTATGCGTGGCTCGTGAAGGCTTGCATGTTCGACGCCAGGTTGGACTGCTCGTCGCACATCGAAGCGGATTCGTCGACAACGAAGAGAATGTCCACCTTCTTTCCGGAAAGCTGGGTGAAGTAGTCGGTGTTCTCGGTCTCCCAGGTACCTTCTCCGATGAGGGGAACCTTCACAATGGGATCGCCCATGTCGCTCGATTCGATAACCATGTAGCACTCATCCACCCCTTCGTTCTGGGGAAGGTAGACGGCGCTCAACTCTTCGAACTGGGAAGCCCCAACGGAAATGGGCAGCTCAGGCATGCTCTTGAGCTGGAATTCGGGACCGCACCCTTCCAGGTAGATGTCCGTGATGTCCAGGGGAGCGGTACCGGCGTTGTACGCCTTTACTGTGATGGTCTGGGAGTAGCAACCGATGGTCACAAGACCGAATTCCATCCGGTCGGGAAGCACGGCGATGTCTGCCACGCCCGAGCGTCCGTGGACGTTCCAGGGCAGGGTACCCATGCTGTCGGCCTGGGGAAGGGTGTGTTCGGCGTAGTCGTTTTCCCCGGGGGTGGAGTAGGGCTCGGTGTAGTTCACCTGGAGCACACCATGGTACTCCTCCATGACCGGAATCCACGGGATGGACGTCGGGGGCTTGTAACGAACCTGAATGGGGTGCGAAGTCCCGGGAGCCATGCCGTCCTTAATGGGGATGGGCATGCCCAACGGAGTAAACAAACCGCTGGGGCCGGCGCCTTCGGCGCACTGAGTCATCAGACCCATCCAACTGGTGCACTCACGAATGATCCCGCTCTTCCAGGAACAGTAGCCGCTTCCGGAGTTCTTCACGAAGATGGTTTGGGTCGCCTCACTTCCGTGGGCCACGGTTCCAAACTCGAGTTTGGGAGGAATGAAACCGATTTTGCATTCGGGCTGTCCCCCTCTCTGGGCCACGAGGTCCAGGTAGAGGTCGGGAGTGATGGGGTCGGTGCTGGCGATGTGCATTGCGCCGACCTCTTCACCGGTGGGAGCTCCCAGGTTGGAGAAGGTCACTTCCACAACGATGGACTCTTCGGCGAGAATCGTCGCCGTGCCGGTGAATTCCTGATCCTCGGGAATTGCGAACTCGAGATCAGCGGAGTTCTGAGAGATTTCCAACAGGTTGATGTCCAACGGGGCGTGCCCGATGTTCTCGATGGTCACTTCTCGAGTGATAGTCCAGTTCTGAG
>CALFHQ010000202.1 GCA_937876385.1 uncultured Pseudomonadota bacterium | reverse complement strand
CCGAAGAGACCATCAAGGTGCATGCCGACGGTAAACGCTGGCTGTACACTGGCGATCTGGGCTTCATGGATGAGGACGGCCAGGTAGTCCTGCGAGATCGCAAGAAGCAGCTCATCAAATACAAGGGATACAGCGTCTTCCCGAAGGAAGTCGAGGAACTGCTGGGCGGACACCCCATGGTCTCCGAAGTGGCAGTGCACGGCCTCCCCGACGTGGAAACCGGAGAGTCCATCAAGGCGTGGGTAGTTCTGCGCAAGGACGCAGCCGGAAAACTTACCGAAAACGAACTGATGGCGTGGGCCAAGCAGAACATGACCCACTACAAGGTTCCGAAATTCATTGAATTCCGGGACGAAATCCCTAAGACTCCTGTGGGCAAAGTGATGAGACGGGAACTTGCCGAGCAAGACCCCATCTACAAGAAGTTCAAGGAGCAGCAGGGAAGCTAGCCCTCCGTTCAAGCAGGTTGTAATCACATTGGAACTCCAACAAGCCTTTCCACTTCTTCAGCAAAACGTGGCCGGTTCCGTCCAATGGCAGGTGCCGCTGGCCGGGCTGACTACGTTCGCCATCGGTGGCCCCGCTTCCATCCTCGTGGAAGCGGCCAGCGCCGATGACATCGTCACGACCCTCGCCCTTTGCCGTCAGGAGTCGTTGCCCCTGTTCATTCTGGGAGCAGGCTCCAACGTCGTCGTTCCCGACTCCGGTGTGGCCGGTGTGGTGTTGCGCACCGTTCCCGGATTGAACCGCCTGGAGCGTCAGGGAGACACCATCGTGGCCGGCGCTGGGGTGACCGACGCGGCACTTAGCGAATTCGCGCTGTCGTGCAATGCCACCGGCTACGAATGGATTTACGATATCCCCGGCAGCGTTGGGGGTGCCGTATACATGAACGCCGGGAACAACGACGGCGAGATGTCCGTGGTCGTGGAAGAGGTGGATTGGCTGGATTCCATGGGCAAGCGTCACACGACGCCACTGTCGCAGTTGCAGTTCGGATATCGCAACAGCCGGTTCCACCTGGAGCCGGGGATCGTAGTGGAATGTCGCATGAGGATACCCGGAACCGACTCTCCAGAAGCCATCCGCAGCAAAATGGAGGCAATTCGGGACCTTCGCCATTCGAAGTTTCCAGCAGACCTCCTGTGCGCCGGTTCGGTGTTCAAGCGCCCAGCAGGCCACTACGCTGGGAGGCTCATCGAGCAATCGGGTTGCGGCGGTCTGACCGTGGGGGGGGCCCAGGTATCCAACAAGCACAAGGGGTTCATCGTGAACACGGGTCCGGCAACCTCGCAGGACGTCATGGAGCTCATTTCCCAGGTTCAGGAGCGGGTGCTCAAACACAGCGGGGTGGCCCTTGAACCGGAAGTTCAGCTCTTCACGAACCATCCGTTTCCCTTGAAATAGACTTGACGTAGTCCTTCCCGGCTTGACATTCCGGTGTGGCGACTGCTACCACTTCGTTGGTTCCCGTCAGGGAGCGGGCAACACCGACCCACGGTCGTTTTTTGTTTGGAGGCCTTTCGTGGAAAAGAAGAACGCCTTCGGTGAGGGGGAAGCCAGAGGGCTCATCGGTGGAAGCGCCGACCATCACATCGACAGCACGAAGCTGCCCCCGATCCACCATCCGCTGTTTCTCAATCCGGTGGTCCAACCCGAGCACCAGAATGACTTTGCAGCTTTTGTGAAGGATGGACCGGTGTGGGTGGAGATCGGCTTCGGCAAGGGGCTCTTCCTGACTCGATTGGCGCTGGCAAACCCTTCGGTATCCATCTTGGGATTCGAGGTTCGATACAAGCTCACGCAGCGCACGCTGCAACGACTTGAGAAGGGAGAGGCGAAGAATGCGCGGGTGC
>CALFHQ010000201.1 GCA_937876385.1 uncultured Pseudomonadota bacterium | reverse complement strand
ACGAGGACGGCGGCTATGAATTCGTCTTCCCCATGGTGGTCGGCCCCCGGTACATCCCCGGGCAACCCCAGGGCAAGTCAGGAGGCGGTTTTGCCAACGACACAAACACCGTCCCCGATGCCTCCCGAATCACCCCTCCGGTGCTGAAGAAGGGCGAACGCAGCGGACACGACATCGACGTCACGTTGACCATCGACAGCGGCGTCTCCATCAAGAAACTGGAGTCTCCGTCCCACGAAATCGTCGTAACCAACGAGGGCAACGACCGAACCCGAGTCACCCTGAAGCCCTTCGACACGCTTCCCAACAAAGACTTCATCGTCCGATACCAAACCGCCGGAGAAGATCTGGAAGTGGCCACCCTCTTCCACTCTTCGGACCTCGGTTCCTACTTCATGCTCCTCTTCCAGCCCGAAGCTACCCCCGAAGCCGACAACATCGCTCCTCGAGAGTTGGTCTTTGTCGTCGACTGCTCCGGCTCCATGTCGGGAACTCCCCTTTCCAAAGCCAAACAAGCCATGGCCAAAGCTCTCAAGAGCATGCGACCTGACGACTACTTCCAGGTCATCAAGTTCTCCGATCACGCTCGCGGCTTCTCCTCGAAACCGGTGAAGAACACCCCCGAAAACTTGAAGCGGGCACTTCAATACGTGGATCAGATGAGGGGGACCGGTGGGACTCAGATGATCGAAGGAATCAAGGCTGCGCTGGACTACCCGGAAGATCCCAGTCGCATTCGAATTGTCGCCTTCATGACCGACGGCTACATCGGAAACGACACCCAGATCATCGCTGCCGTCAAAGAGAAGATTCAATCCAACACCCGCCTCTTCTCCTTTGGCATCGGCTCCTCCGTGAATCGCTACCTGCTCGACCGCATGGCCGAAGCAGGGCGGGGCTACGTCACCTACGTTCGACAAGACGAATCTCCCAACGTTGCCGTGGAACGATTCTACCGCCGAATTCAGACTCCGGTTCTCGTCAACATCGCCGTCGAAGCCGACGGCGGTGCTGAGTTGGAAGAAGTATTCCCGGCAGCCATCCCCGACCTCTTCGCAGGGCAGCCCCTGGTCGTCCACGGAAAGTACAAAGGGGACGGCCCAACCACCATCACCATCACAGGGCGACGTGGCACTCGGGAATTCAAGAAGACTCTGAAGGTTCGATTCCCGAAGGAAGACGAGCGAAATGGCGTCATCGGAACGCTGTGGGCTCGCCAGAAGATCAAGTACTTCATGTCGAAGATGTACGGCCGCCAGGATCCCGACATCAAAGCGAAGGTCATCGAATTGGCCATCCAGTTTCGAATCATGAGCCAGTTCACTTCCTTCGTGGCGGTAGAGGAAAAGGTCCGCAACGAAGGTGGCAAGCAGGAGACCGTCCAGGTTCCAGTGGAAATGGCGGAAGGCGTCTCTCACGAAGGTGTCTTTGGTGACCAGCCTGAAGCCGTCGGCTACGCCCCCGGCGCCCCCCCAACGGCGACTCGCCAGATGCGATACCGCAAAGGAACCGGTGGAGGACGCGTGGCCAACAGGGGGTTGATGGCTGCGGAAGAGGCCATGCCCATGGCTGACAGCAGCGCAGGCGTCTACAAGAAGGAGGACAAGAAGGCTCCCAGAGAACAAACGGAGACAGAGAAGGACTCCGATGATCGAGCTTTGAGCGCCCACCTCTCCAGCATCGTGGTCCTCTCCGGTCCAATCTCTGAGTTGGAGCTGACGAAAATGCTGAAGAAGCTGTGGAGCCAAATCAGCAAAGCCATCAGAGCCGAGATGAAGAGCGTCGGCTCCGCCGGCAACGTCAGGCTGGTGGTCATGGGCGAGGTCAGCAAGAACGGAACCATTACGGTGAAATCGGTCAACGCTGCCAGCGGCGATGCGTCCGTACAAAGCGCCGTGACTCGGGGATTGGCGAAAGCCTTGAAGAAGGTCAAGCTCCCCGGCAAGGACGCTCCCACTCAGTTCAAATTCTCCATGGAGCTTCGCTAGTTCGACTGGTGCCGGTCACCGAATCTGAACGGGTGACCGGCGCCTCTCACGAATCCCATCCAAAGACGCACTTCCCTCCTGCAATTCTGCGGCATCCAACAATCGCTCAAGGTAGTCATTGCGAACCCTGTCGATTCTCTTCTCGCAAATGAGAGAGCGAGCCTTCTCCTTGAATTCGGGGGTATCCGGGGTGACGGCCGGTCGATACTCGGTGACCATGACCATGTGAAATCCCAGTGTCGACTTGATGGGGTGTGAAGCAACATTCAACGGAAGCGACTTGATGAGTTCTCGTGTGGCGGGATCAAACAGAGGATCACGGGTCTGCTTGTGCTGCGGAATCCCCTCCCAATCGAGGAAGCCGAAGTCCGTGGAGACGAGTTTGGGGTAAGTGGCAAACCAGTCAGGTTCGACCCAGGTGGGGTCGGACTCCCAACGCTCTCGAATCCGCTCAAACAGAGACACAATCTTCGCATTGTCCCCCAGACACCGAAGCACTGTCGCATCCAACGGATTGTCTGCGGGGTCGGCACATCGGATCTCCAGGAGACGCCCATAGTAAAGACTGGCGGGCCAGTCCTTCCGGTAAGTTGCCTGGTAGAAGGAGCGAATCTCCCCTCTCGTAATGGACCGACAAAGGGTGTCTGCGGAATAGACCGTTTCGAGAAATCGACGAGAGAGATCACGTCGATTTTCTCCTGGTTTGGTGTCGAACCCTTCGGCTCGACGTGCCTCTTGCGCCACAAGCTCTTCCTCAATCAATGTCTTCAAGGCCGAGGAAGGGTCTTGGGGGGCCGGCGGCAAGTCCTGCGGGAAGAGTGCGACCCCGTTGACCACGACCAGGGGTTGGGGAGCGGGCTTTGGAGAAAGTGAACGTGGGGGAGAGATGTCCTTCTCACTTTGGGGGGAGACAGCTTTGGGGTGTCCATCGCAGCGCACCAGTGCGAGGCTCAGTGCGAGGAGGAGTAGCGATGAAAGAAAGCGGTTTCGGGACAGGAACTGCATGGATGGAAATCCGGGAAAGGGTTGAAACTCAGTCGGCAGTCTCCCAATAGTCGCATTCGCCGTCGCCGTCCTTGTCCCATCCCCGCTTGTTGAGCTTCTCTCCGGCAAACCACAACTCGCAGTAGTCAACCTTGCCATCGCCATCGTCGTCTCGGTGGAGTTGAGTCAGCTTGCCGTCCTTGTAAAACTTCCAGATGAAGACATTGTTCGTGCGGTTCTTGTAGAAGCGCTT
>CALFHQ010000200.1 GCA_937876385.1 uncultured Pseudomonadota bacterium | reverse complement strand
CTCACTGGCCAACCTGACCCTGTTTGATTGGGAACCAACAAGAACCTGTTTAGGACGGCAGACAGGTTGTCTTCTGGTCGGTATTTCCTTTCGTGGATAGATTGTCGTACACTGTGCCCTGGACCCGTTCGAGGATTTCGCAGTGGCCGTTCGTTTCTTCAACACGTTGTTTGCTCTACTGTTTCTGCCGGTTCTGGCGGGTGTGGCGAGGTCTGAGCCGTTGCTTCCCGGGGAGTTGGTCATTACAGAGGTGATGCCAATTCCCGCCAACAGCGCGTCGATTCCTCACGGGCAGTGGTTTGAGTTGTTCAACCCTGGCCCCGAGGGGCTCTCTCTGGCTGGGGTCGAGTTGGAGGTGGAATCGGAAGGCGTCGTATCATCATACACGGTGGGTGCCTTGGAGGCTCCAGTGGTTACGGCGGGGGGCTTTTTGGTCATCGGTGCTACAGGGACCCTGGCTTTCAACGGCAATATCCCAGTGGACTATTCGTGGGGCCTCGGCTGGTCACTCCCTCTGGGTGGTGGAGTGTTGCGGGTAGTAGTCGGGAACGTCGTGGTGGACGAGATAGTTTATGGTGTTTCTTATGGAGTGGGAACGGCTCCTGGAGTTTCTCTTCAGTTGGAGCCTGGGGCCTTCGATTCGGTGGCCAACGACTCGCTGCCATCCTGGTGCCCCTCCACGACCCTTGTGGGGGACGGACCGTCGTACGGTTCCCCCGGTGAAGCGGGCCCGGCGTGCGACAGTGATGGTGACGGGTATTCGGAGGATGAAGGGGATTGCAACGACGAGAGTCCGGCCATTGCGCCGGGAACCTTCGAGAAATGCAACGGCATCGACGACGACTGCAATGGCTCGACGGACGATGACCCTTTGAGCGATCAACCTCAGTGGAATGCGACGGGGGTATGTGCAGAGGGAGGGCCGTATTGCGCCGGTTCGCAGGGGTGGGATTTCAACTTCCCAGAGGGCTTTGAGCCGGACGAGAGTTCTTGTGACGAGTTGGATAATGACTGCGACGGAGAGACGGACGAGGGGTTGATTAACGATTGTGGGTACTGCGGTGACGCACCCATAGACGTGTGCGACGGGATAGACAACGACTGCGATGGAACCACCGACGAAGAGCCTGGAGAGCCGCCGGAAGGGCTTGACTGTCCGACCTTGGACGAAGGAATCTGCAGCGAAATACGTGTGGTGTGCACCGGAGAGTGGAAGTGTTCCTATCCGGTGGGTTTCGAGGAAGAGGAGACCTTGTGCGACCGTGTGGACAACGACTGCGACGGGGGAACGGACGAGGGATATCCGGTGGGGGAGGCTTGTGTCGTGGGCATGGGAATCTGCCAGGTTGAAGGAACCTACGTCTGCACGGGGAACCGTCTGGATGTTCGTTGTGATGCGGAGCCTTCTCTGGGAACCGTGGAGTTTTGCGGGGACAACGTGGACAACGACTGCGACGGCGAGACGGATGAGGGGTACCCGGTGGGACAGGCCTGCCTGGATGGAGAGGGTATCTGTCGTCAGGTTGGGAAGTACTTCTGTTCCCCTGATGGTCTCTCGGTGGTCTGTTCGGCGGAAGCGCTGGACGGCCAGTTGGAATTGTGCGGGAACCAGCTTGATGACGATTGTGACGGGAGCACTGACGAGTCCGATTGCACCGAAAACGTCACCCCGCGCGGTGGTTGTCGCCATGGCGGTGAGCCCCTTCCCAGCTTGACAATCCTCCTTCTGCTGGCTATGGCTTTGTTCCACCTCATGAGACGGTGGAAGAGGGTTTTGCCGTAGGAGTCATCCATGAAATCAACGGGGACCATCGCAGTGGCCATGAGCGGCGGAGTTGACAGCAGCGTCACCGCCTGGCGACTGAAAGAGCAGGGCTTCGACGTTGTCGGAGTCTCCTTCGACGTGTTTGGGCCGGGCACGATTCAGGGTGCCGGCAAGGCCGGTGATGTTCGCAAGAGGGATGTCGAAGCGGTGTGCAGTCACCTGGGAATCGACGTTCACTTCCTGAGCTTTGGAGCGCTGTTCGAGAGTCGTGTCGTGAAACCTTTCGTGGAAGCGTATTCCTCGGGCGCCACCCCCAATCCGTGTATATTGTGCAACCAGACGGTGAAATTCGGCGCCTTGATGGATTTCGCCCTGGAGAAGGGGTTTGCCGGGGTGGCCACGGGGCATCACGCTCGAATAGACTTCAAGGATGGCCGATACCGGCTTCTTCCGGGGCACGACAAGGGGAAGGACCAATCCTATTTTCTCTATCCGTTGACCCAGGAAACGATGGCTCTGGCGCAGTTTCCCATTGGAGACCTCACAAAAGACGAGGTTCGAGTGCTGGCAGCGAAGGCGGGGCTGCCAGTTGCTGAAAAGCGTGACAGTCAGGAGATCTGTTTTGTCCCCAACGACGATTACGTGGGCTTTCTGGAGGGGTGCGGCGGGGTGTCGACGCTCCCCGGGAAGATCGTGATGGCGGACGGCACGGTGTTGGGTGAACACAACGGTTTGCACCGTTACACCATCGGACAGCGAAAGGGACTGGGGGTCGCATGGCGCCACCCTTTGTATGTTGTGGACAAGCGTCAGGAGGTCGGAGAATTGGTCGTTGGGGATCATGAGGATTTGGCCTGTCAAGTGGTTGAAGCGGTCCGACCTGTGTGGACTCGAGGCAGCGCAGCACGACAGGGGGAGATGCTTGAGGCCCGAATCCGCTATCGTTCGCCGGCTCGGCCAGCGGTGGTTGAAGAGGTCGAAGAGGGGTGGGTCAAGGTGCGCTTCGTGGAGCCGGTGTTCGGAGTGGCCACGGGACAAAGCCTCGTCCTGAGCGATGGGGAAGAGGTGGTGGGAGGGGCATGGATCACCGCAGCACACCGTTGAACATCCGGTTCGAGACGCTCGGTTGCCGCACCAACACGGCAGAGACCTCTTTGATGGCAGAAGTGGTGGTGGGAGGGGGTCACACCCTGGTGGACGACGTGAAGGACGCCGACTTCCTGGTGTTGAACTCGTGTACCGTTACCCATGGCGCCGACCGTGACGTTGGAAAGCTCATCCGCCGCGCTATTCGAGCCAATCCGACTGTGCGGGTGGTGGTGACCGGATGCCTTCCGGTGGCCTACCCGAACCACACCGTCCTTGAAGGGGTCGATGTGTGTTTGAAGGGAAACGATCCCCAGGCCCTTCTGGCAGCATTGGGAGGGGGTGCCTCTTTCGGCGTGGATTCAACGAAAGCACGGCGTTTTGTCCTGGAGCACCGAGGGGGGATGTCGAGGGTCCATGTGAAGATCGCTGAAGGGTGCGACCATCGATGCAGCTACTGTATCGTTCCCGACGCCCGTGGCGCTCCTCGAAGCGAGTCCCCTGATTCGATATTCCGAGAAGTATGCGACGCCTCGGAGGCCGGGTTTGAGGAGGTCGTACTGACGGCCACCCACGTCTTGAAATACGGAAGGGACCTCTCTCCCAGCCGCTCCCTGATGTGGCTCATGAAACAGTTGGAAGAGGCTGTTCCGGGTCCCCGGTTCCGGCTGAGTTCGATGGAACCAGGGCCTGCGATGGAGGAGGTTGTAGGGCATCTATTGGAGAGTCCTCGATGGTGTCGCCACCTTCACCTGGCGATTCAAAACGGCTCTGACGGGGTCTTGGCGAGGATGCGGCGCCCGTATCGATTCGAGACCGTGGAGAGGGAACTCGAGAGGCTTTCGGGGCGGGATCCGGCGTTGGGTGTCGGAATGGACGTCATTGTTGGTTTCCCCGGGGAGACCGATGCCGAGTTCCAGGAGAACCTGGAGCGCCTTCAGGGGCTCCCGTTCCACTACCTGCATGTGTTCCCCTACTCTCCTCGCAAAGGGACTGAGGCTGCATCGATGAGGCCGTTGGTTCCTTCTCAGATTGTGAAGACTCGCTCCGCTCTCCTTCGAGAATTGTCGCAACAGCGTCGCCGGGAGTTCGCCGAGGGATTCGTAGGCAAAGAGATGGAGGTGCTGGTTGAGACCGTTTTGCCCAATCGCTTCACGGGAATTACCGATAACTACCTGCGTGTCACCGGGTCCGGGTCCAATCTGAAGAAGGGGAAGCTGGCCAAAGTTCTGGTTCGCAAGGCGATAGACGGTGTACTGTGGGTGAACCAACCCTGGGAGGAGGAGCGTCCATGACCTGGCTGGAAGAGCGATTTCGAGTGTTGACCAACAAGTTGCAAGAGCGGCTGGGCTATACCTTCTCGTCCAGAGAACTCATGGAGCAAGCTTTGACTCATCGTTCCTTCGCCAACGAGGAGGGAGGTGGCTCCAGCGACAACGAACGACTCGAATTTCTGGGAGACGCGGTGCTGGAGTTGCAGGTCTCTCATCGCCTGTACTTCCTCTTTCCGGACATGTCGGAGGGGGAGTTGTCGAGAGCAAGAGCGGCCATTGTGCGGGGTGAATCGCTGCGAAACCTGTCTGAGGAGTTGGAACTGGGTGAGCTGCTGCGGTTGGGGCGAGGTGAGGAGCAAACTGGGGGGAGGCGCAAGACGTCGGTGCTGGCAGACGCATTCGAAGCCCTCATCGGCGCCATCTACCTGGACGGCGGACTGGAGAAAGTGGACGCCGTCATCGAGGCGTTGATGGGCGATCTCATCCATCGACCGGCAGAAGAGTTGACACAAAGAGACCCCAAGAGCCTCCTCCAGGAGAAAGTTCAAGAGATTGGAGTGCCCTCCCCGACCTACGAACTTGTCTCAGAGGACGGACCGGAACACGACAAGCGATTTCGAGTGGCCGCGGTGGTCTCTGACTCCGTCCTGGCCGAGGGAATCGGTGCATCGAAGAAGGAGGCCGCAGGGCGCGCAGCAGCGGAGGCGCTGGAGCGCATGGAAGCCGGCGAGGTCTCGCTGGAAGACCTGACGAAGTGATGAGTCGACGCATCGTACCATTCTGGTTTCCCAACCGGGGCTGCCCGGGTCGGTGCACCTACTGCAATCAATCCCATTCGAAGGCAGAAGCGCTTCTTGTTGTCACTCCAGAAGAGATGGAAGAGAGACTTCAGGAAGCGGCAAGAGGCGCCGAAGGTCAGTTCCCTGTTGAAGTGGCTCTGTTTGGCGGCACCTTCACGGGGTGGCCAATTCCTCAGCAGGAGATGTATCTAGAAGCAATCCAAAGGTTGTTGGCCAAAGGGGTGATTGAGGCTGCGAGGGTTTCGACCCATCCATCTCTGGTAGGGGAGGAGGCCTTGCGGCGGTTGGCCGACCATGGCGTTACAACCATCGAGTTGGGGATTGAATCGCTGGACGATGGCGTGTTGTCACTGGCCAATCGAGGGCACGATGGGCAAGGTGCGGTGGAGGCATTGCGACGTTGCAGGGAATTCGGATTCGAGGTCGTGGGGCAGTTGATGCCGTTTCTTCCGGGTTCAAGCGAACGTTCGGACGTTGAATCGGTGCTGGGGGTGTGCCAATGCGCCCCCGACGCCCTCCGGCTGTTTCCCACGGTGGTCCTGGATGGGACCGAACTGGAAGCCATGTGGCGACGAGGTGAATACCTGGAGGCCTCGGTGGACGAGGGGGCCATCCGCTGCGGCAAACTGGCGGTAATGGCCGAGGAGGCGGGAGTGCCGGTGGTAAGAATGGGACTCCAGGACGGTTGCGACGTGAGACCTCATGTGCTGGCGGGACCCTACCACCCGGCGTTTGGAGAGCTGGCACGGATCGAGATGGTGGCAAGTCTTCTTGCGAGGGCTTCCAAAGCCTCCGCCAGCATTGTCGACCTGTCGGTGGATGAGCGGCTGGCATCGTTGGCGGCGGGACACGGAAAGCGCCTCCTGTCGCGTCTTTCTACCCTGCGTCCGGAAGTGGATTGGCGAATCGAAACCGTTGGATTTGCTGGCAACGAGGGTTGGCGTGTGATATGGCGAGGAAGTCATTTCGCCCTGGCAGCACGAGGACGTGCTGGGGGACGGAGTTTCCGGTTGATGGCGGCACACAGGGTCGCTAAATGACAGGTTGAGCATGGGCAGTCGAGACAAACAGGTTGTTCGAGGGAATGTCCCGCACCCGGATTGGGTGGGTTCTTGTGTCACCATCGGGAACTTTGACGGAGTCCATCGTGGTCACCAGGAGTTGGTGGCTCGAATGCGGAAGATGGCGGACCAGCACGGAGTTCCAGGGGTCGCCATGACCTTCTATCCTCACCCGGCTGAAGTCCTTGCGGGTCGGGAAGTGACACGCATCCTTCCCATCGAAGATCGGATTGGAAAGCTACTGGCAGCGGGGGTTGATGGAGTGTGGGTGGTTCCCTTCACCCGTGAGTTCTCCACCCTCGAACCGGAAACCTTCGTGGAGAATTTCCTGGTCCGTTCGCTCGAGGCCAGAGGGGTTGTCATCGGACCGGACTTCCGCTTTGGGAAGGGGCGTCGTGGAGACGGGGAGTTGATGACTCGGCACGCCCAATTGGCGGGATTCGAGTTGGTCCAACTCGACCCCCATGAAGTGAACGGAGTTCGTATCTCCTCTTCTCAAATTCGGGAAGTGCTCAAAAGGGGGGATGTCGAACATGCTGCGCTCCTCCTGGGAAACCCCTTCCGGGTCAAGGGGGAAGTGGTCCACGGAGAGGGCCGAGGCCGCCACATCGGCTTTCCGACGGCCAACGTGGCTCCCTATGACAAGACCATGTTGCCGGCTCGTGGCATCTATGTGGTTCGAGCTCGGCTGGGAGCGCACCCGGGAGAATCGGAACCCATGGATGCCGTTGCCAGCGTGGGTACCCGACCCACCTTCGATGATGGTCTGGTGAAGTTGGAAGTTTTCATACTGGATCGCTCCTTTGATATCTACGGCGAGACCCTCACCGTGGAGTTCCTGCATCGTCTCCGGGATGAGGAAAAATACGCCACGGTGGACGACCTCATCGACGCCATCCAGAAGGACGTCGATGCTGCCAGAGACTACCTGTCCCAGCACTGACCCCGTCGTCATTCTTCGTTTTTTTTCGCTTGAAACCGGTTGAGCCGTTCCTATCTTACCTTATGCAGTAGATATTTGGACTCCAGACATCTTCCATTCATTTTGAGAGAGGAGTGAAGGATATGAAGAACTATGCTCCCGCCCCCCCGGCGGGTATGAACATCGTAGGAGGTCCGGTACCCGGAATGGACCGAATTCTGACCCCTGCCGCTCTTGAATTCGTGACGACGCTGCAACGGTCGTTCAACGGAAGACGAAAGGAACTCCTAAAGCGCCGGCTCCTGATTCAGGCGGCCATTATGGAAGGAAAGACACCTGACTTTCTGGCCGAGACCGCTGCAATTCGAAGTGGCGATTGGCGGGTGGCGGAGGTGCCAGGGGACCTTCAGGACCGTCGTGTAGAGATCACCGGACCGGTGAGCCGCAAGATGATGATCAATGCCCTGAATTCGGGGGCCAACACCTTCATGGCGGACTTCGAGGATGCCAACTCACCCACGTGGTTCAACAGCATTGATGGCCAGATAAACTGCATGGATTCAGTGCGAGGAACCATCGAATACGACAACTCAGACGGGCGCAAGTACCGCCTCAACGACGAAGTGTCAACCCTCCTGGTACGACCCCGGGGGTGGCACCTGGAAGAGCGGAATGTCACGGTGGATGGGGAGTTTGTCTCGGGGTCGTTGTGGGACTTCGGTCTGTACTTCTTCCACAACGCTTCGACTCTGCTTGCCCGTGGGAGTGGTCCGTACTTCTATCTTCCCAAGTTGGAGAGCCACCTGGAGGCGCGACTGTGGAACGACGTCTTCGTGAAGGCGCAGGAGTTGCTGGGGATTCCCAACGGGACCATCAAGGCGACGGTGCTCATCGAGACCATCCTGGCAGCGTTCGAGATGGATGAGATTCTGTATGAACTCAAGGATCATTCGGCTGGATTGAATGCAGGCCGGTGGGACTACATCTTCAGCGCCATCAAGAAGTTTCGCACGAAGGCCGGGGTGTTTCCCGACCGTGACCAGGTGACCATGTCGGTTCCTTTCATGTCCGCTTACACGGATCTGCTGGTAAAGACCTGTCACCGTCGCAATGCCCACGCCATGGGTGGAATGGCCGCGTTCATTCCGAGTCGCCGGGATGAAGAGGTAAATCGGTTCGCCTTTGAGAAGGTAAAGGCGGACAAGATTCGAGAGTCTTCCCAGGGATTCGATGGTACCTGGATTGCTCATCCTGACCTGTCGGGGCTGGTTTCTTCGGTGTTCGGTGGAGTGTTGGCAGGAAGGCCCAACCAGCGAGATGTGAAGCGAGACGATGTTTCGGTGGCGGCGTCGGACTTGCTGAACTTCCACATCGAGGGTGGAGAGGTAACTCGAGAGGGGCTTCGCAAGAACATCTCCATCGGCCTTCTTTACTTGGAATCGTGGCTTTCGGGGACCGGTGCTGCTGCCCTCTACAACCTGATGGAGGATTTGGCCACTGCGGAGATCTCCCGTTCTCAGGTGTGGCAGTGGGTACACCATCCTCGTGCCAAGCTCAACGATGGGAGCCCGATCACCGAGGCTCTTGTGAAGGAGCTGATTGACGAAGAGATGAAGCGCATTCCCGACCTCATCGGGGAGGAGCGATTTGCAGCGGGCCGTTTTGAGTTGGCTCGTGAGCTATTTGAGACGTTGGTGCTGGGAGTCACGTTCCACGACTTCATCCCGGACATCGCATACAAGCACATTTTGGACAACAAGATTTGAAACCAGTAGAGGGACACGGAGGCGAATTCATGGACAAGCAAGCACGCACAGAACAAATAAGGAGAGAATGGGAAACGAATCCCCGCTGGAAGGGGGTGGTTCGCAACTATGTGGCCGAAGACGTCGAGAACCTGAAGGGGTCGGTAGACATCGAGTACACATTGGCCAAGCTGGGTGCCGAGCGGTTGTGGAATCTGCTCAAGTCCGAACATCACGTTAAGGCTTTGGGCGCCATCACGGGCAACCAGGCTGTTCAGATGATTCAGGCGGGCTTGAGAGCGATCTACATGAGTGGGTGGCAGGTTGCCGGTGACAACAACCTGGCTGCTCAAACCTATCCCGATCAATCGTTGTACCCCGC
Organism: uncultured Pseudomonadota bacterium; assembly: GCA_937876385.1. GTDB lineage: Bacteria > Myxococcota_A > UBA9042 > CAIXZC01 > CAIXZC01 > CALFHQ01. Next base: position 252 of record CALFHQ010000200.1, on the reverse strand, counting down.
AAACAGTGTTCCGAATCTCGTCAAGCGAATGAACAACGCCTTGCTTCGCGCCGACCAGATTGCGCACATGAATGGCGACGACGAGATTTCGTGGTTGGCCCCCATCGTTGCCGACGCTGAAGCTGGGTTTGGTGGCCTGTTGAACGCCCACGAGCTGATGAAGTCCATGATTGAGGCCGGGGCAGCGGCGGTGCACTTTGAGGATCAGGTTTCCTCCTTGAAGAAGTGCGGCCACATGGGCGGCAAGGTGCT
>CALFHQ010000199.1 GCA_937876385.1 uncultured Pseudomonadota bacterium | reverse complement strand
TGGGGTACGTGTACCTACAGCACACGCACCCCAGGCTACTCTACCAGCACACCTTTGGTGTGCGCCCCGGAGGCACTGTCAGTGCCGCGGGGCATCGAACCTTGATATGAATCGCTGGCCGAATCGCATCAGAAATTGATGCGATTGGCTCGGCACCACGGTCCCAGAAACATCCCTTGACAAACGTTCGTTTAGTTTTTAGTCTGTGGCAGTCAAACGTTTGTTTGGAAAACGGAAGGAGGCAGGATGCACCCTCAAATTCGGACGTCGTCACGGTGGTTCTTCCTTGTACAGTTTGTTTTGTTGGTGGTTTGGGGAAGTCCCGCTTTGGCCCAGGGACTCTTTGAGCAGGCAACAGCGGCCCCGTCTGAACCCACAAGCACCGAGTCCTCGGTTTCCGACCTTTCCTTTGAGTGGAATGGCTATCTTCGAGGGGATGTGTATGTGGGGCAAGAGCCTCAAGGGGATGGGGCGGATGTCTCCGGCGCCTATGGCGAGTTGTCTTTGTCGGTGAAGGCTCGCAAGGGAAAGTGGGGGGACGCCGTGGGGGAGTTTCGCCTCTGGCAGGGGTCCCAGTTTGGAGAGATGGAGACTCGGTACCAGTTGCGTGAGGCATACGTCAAAGCGTACCTGGGACCGTTTGATTTGAACGTTGGCCAGCAGGTCATTGTGTGGGGTAGGGCGGATGGGGTGAATCCCACCAACAATTTGACCCCGGTGAGCATGGCGGTTCGTTCCCCAAACGAGGACGACCGGCGCCTTTCGAATTTCGCCATTCAGCTTCACGGGTACTTTCAACCGGTGCACATCGAGGCGGTGTGGATCCCAGTGTATGCCCCCTCCTATTTTCCACCGTTTCAGCTCTCCCCGGCGATTCAGTTTGGGGACCCTCAATATCCCGACGTGGCCCTTGAGAATGGAACCGAGGCGTTGCGTTTGAACTTTGAAACTGCGGCCATCGATGGCTCTGTCTCGTACCTTTACGGATTGGCTCCTCTTCCCGGCATCACCTTGAATTCGTTGGACATCACCAGTGGGTCTCCGGTGGTTTCGGTGGCGTTTCACCCGTATCGACAGCACGTCGTTGGTGGGGATTTTGCCACTACAATCTCCGACCTCTTTGGTTTGCGGGGGGAGGTGGCTTACAAACGGCCGGCTGAAGACGGAAGCCCGGACTTCGAGCCTCTCCCGGAACTGCACTACGTGGTGGGTTTGGACAAGACTTTCGGGGATTGGACCTTCATCGTTCAGTACAACGGAAAGTACGTCTTTGATTGGACAGCGCTTCCTGACTACGGGGTGGATCTGGCAGCACCGGTCATCGATGTGGCAGCGATTATGGCCGTCGAGGGGGGACCGCAGACGGTTTCCGGAAACGAGATTCGCCGAAAGAACAGAATGATCCGTGGGCAATTGGATCGATGGACTCACGGGGCCACCGCCCGCATCGGTTGGGCGCTTCTTTACGACACGTTGAATCTTGAGTTGTTGGGAAGCTACAACGCCTCGACGCAGGAGTGGTTTGGACGGTTCAAGGCCAGCTACGACCTGGCGGATGCGCTCACGGTGGCTGGAGGGGTCGAATGGTACGGAGGTCCAGACGGGACTCTCTACGGAACCATCGACGAGTTGATGAGCGGGGGCTTTCTCGAACTGAAGGCGAGTTTCTAGGGAGAATCAGATGACAACGTTCAGCAAGAAAGGGGACGAGAGCCGGGAGCGCATTCTGGATGCGGCAGTGCAGGTCTTCAGCAAGAAGGGCTATTCCGGCGCCGGGGTTCGTGAGATTGCCCGAGGAGCGGAAGTCAATCTGGCCATGATCAGTTACTACTTCGAGAACAAGGCGGGGTTGTTCAAGGCCATTGTGAACCGTTTCTTTGACCGGTACGCCAAGGCGATTCATCCGGTCATGGCGGATCTGTCCGGGACGCCTCAAGAGCGGGTTCGTCGCGGGTTGCGTGCGGCCATGGAAGTGCTTCGGGCCCACAGCGACGAGGTTCGAGTGGCCGTTCTGGAGCTTCCTCTGGAGATTCACGATTTGAAGGATCTCAAAGCAGAGCGCATTCGAAATCTGGTTTTTCCCGTGTTGGCGACTCTCATCGAGTCGTTGGTTCCGCACATGCGTCGCGAGTTGAGGTTGGAGATGATCGCTCCCACCGTGGGGGGGATTTTGATGTTCCATTTCGTCATGCGACCGGTCATCGAGAAGGTCTTTGAAAGTCGATTCGACGACCAATACTACGATGATTTTGCCGACGAACTGACACAGCTATTGATGTACGGATTGCTGGGAGCACCGAATTCCAAAATGGGAGTCGAGCATCTTACGGCGGAATACAATCTTGAGGAGGAATAGTTATGGAACGCATCGCCCATTTTGTCATCCGCTGGCGTTGGTTTGTCATCGTCTTTTTTCTGGGGGTCAGTGCCTATTTCGGTTCCCGCATTCCCGACGCCGACGTCGAGTCCCAGATGAAGGAGATGCTTCCCCATGACATGGCGAGTCGGAAGGCCCTGGACAAGATCGAGAAGATCTTCGGGGGCACCGAAATGGTGATGGTGGTGGTGGAGGCTCCAGACGTTCTGGACCCGGCGGTGCTTGAGCGGGTGGAGGAACTGTCGAAGCGTATGGAGGGGGTGAAGGTTGTTGACCGTGTGTTGTCGCTGTTTACGCTCAAAGAGATTCGAGGGGCGGACCAGGACATTTATGTGGACCCAGCGGTGAACCACATTCCCAAATCGGACAAGAAGCGTGAGCGTTTGCGCAAGCGCCTCGAGGACAACGACCTTGTGTTTGGCAGTGTGGTATCAAAGGATTTCACGGCGACCACCATCATTGCCTTGCTTTCCGCCGACGCCAACGACAACGAGACCATGGAAGCGGTAAACAAAGTAGTGGCTGAGGTGGATGGCCCTGGAACCATCCACATTGCCGGGATGCCCGCCACCCGAATTGCAGTTGCCCAGGGGATTCGAGGAGACATGAAGCGGTTTCTTCCGTTTGGCCTGCTCATCATGCTCATCTTCCTTTTTGCTTGTTTCAGGCAGCTTCGAGGGGTGCTGTTGCCATTTGGCGTGGTGGTTCTCGCCATCATGTTCTCCATGGGTTTGGTTCCGGTTCTCGGCTGGAAGATCCAGATCATCACCATTCTTCTTCCGGTAATTCTCTTGGCGGTGGCGAACGACTATGGGATCCATCTCATCGCCAGGTACCAGGAGATCAACACCCCTGGGAACACTCTCACGCCGAAGGATCTTGCGAGAGACCTCATTGAGGACTTGGGAACTCCGGTCATCGTCGCCGGTCTTACCACGGTTGTAGGATTGGGCTGTCTGGCGACCCACATCGCTGTTCCAGCCAAACAGTTGGGTTTCCTGGCTGGAGCTGGAGTTCTCTATGCCCTGTTTGCGAGTCTGGGCTTCATTCCAGCGGTGATGAGCTTCTTGCCCAAGGCGAAGCCTGTGAAGGTCGTTTCGGAAGGAACGGGGGGCGGCCACATCCTGGACCGTATGTTGCACGGCACTGCAAACTGGGTCGTGAAACGCCCGAAACTCACGGCGATTTCGTTTGTTTCGGTGACGCTGCTGGTGGGCATCGGCGCCGTGAAGGTCAATGTGGACACAAACCCCGTTCACTACTACCCCCCGGAGAACGAGTTGGTGAAGGCCTCTACGCTGGTTGACAAGGACTTTGGGGGTTCCACTCCGATTTCCGTGATGGCCACGGGGGATGTGAAGAGCCCGAAGTTGCTTCGAGACATTGACAACATGGAGACCAAGCTGAAAGCGTTGCCCATGGTGGGAGAGACCAGCTCGGTGGCGGAGATGGTCAAGGAGATGAACCAGGCGTTCAACAACGGCGACGAGGCCTTTGAGACCATTCCGGAGACCCGAGGTGAAATCGCCGAGCTGTTCTTCTTGTACGAAATGAGCGGCGACCCGGAGGACTTCGAGCGCATGGTGGACATGCCCTACGAGAACGCTTTGCTGACTGCTCGAGT
>CALFHQ010000198.1 GCA_937876385.1 uncultured Pseudomonadota bacterium | reverse complement strand
CGACCAGTCTGCTTCGGAAGGACTCGTCCTCCACGAGGAGCAGGCTCTGGAGTGAGTTTTCGGTGACTGGGGACATCTCTTCGCCGTGTCCGGCGATCATGGAAGCGACGGGTTGTACGATGAAGTGGTGAACGTTTCTGAGGACTTCTTGGATGCTACGGCAGGCGGTCTGGCGGATGTTTGCGTTCTGGGTTGTGAGGGGGGCGTATCCTTCCAGTGCTTGCACAATCTGCTTCACCGAGTTGACTCTGGAGCGGTGCTCTTCTTGCAGAACTTGTGTCGTTTTCGAGGGGTCGACTCTGAGCATTGAGGCGACCATTTTCAGTTGCAGCGACATGAGACCGAGGCTTTGATTGAAGAGGGGTTTGCTTTGAACTCGAAACGCCTCTTCGAAGAGGTCAGCAGTGCGAGTGGCGATTTCGGAGATGAGTTGTCCGTCGGGCATGTGGAGTTGGAAGTCCTGGCTTCGTACTTTTGCCAGGTCGCGCATTTCATCGAGGGTTGTGATGGCATCTTCGTCGCTGAGGAGGGGGGGGAGTGGGGAGCCGTGGAGGCGTTCGTAGGGATGATGGATGACGAGGTAGACGAGTTCAAGCATGAGGGAGGTGGTTTTCGGGTATCTGCTGACGATGTCTGTGAGGAGTGAGCGAACCTCCAGGTAGTCACCTCGATTGACCCAGATACCAAAGGCGCAGCGGACTGCTCTGGCAAAGGGGATGGGCTTTTTCAGTCGAGCGTAGGCGAAGGCCGCGGCTCTGGCGAGTCCTTCGGAGGGGGAGCGGGGGATCTCTCCCGGGGGTTGCAGGGCCCAGTGGAGGTAGCTGTTTGCCAAGGAGCCCAGGAACAGTTCGGGGTAGTTTCCCGGGTCTTCCGCTCCAAAGATGTAGTTGGCGAGGCTGGGGTCGTGGTCGATGTTGGCGAGGCATTCGTGGTCGATGGGAGGGATGCTTCCCGGTTCTCCGGCCCCCACGATTTCCAGGGTTTGATTTCCCAGGTCGGTGGTCACAGCGGCTCCCGGGAGGAACGTGTCTGGATTGATTCGACCCACGGGCCAGACCAGGCGGTGTTCGAGGAGGGTGGCGAAGTCGAGGAGGAAGGATTTCACCGGCGCTCCGTAGCAGGGGCCGTGTTGCTGGATCTCGGGGAGGCTTTGTCCGGGTTCTTCGCAAAACAGTCTGAGTAGTCCGAGTTGGCTGGATGTGAGTTTCATGGGCAGTCCTGGGGCGTTCCTGATTTCGAGGAGGTCAGTTCGTCTGTAAGCAACCGAGAGCATGTTAGGTCCTCTCGCGGCGATTTCAATGGGGGTTCTCAAAGGAGCCTCGCAAAGGAGAATGGAGGCTGCTATACTGCGCCGGAAACCAGGGGAACGCCCCGAGTATGAAACCGGAAGTCGTTGGAAATAAAGAGGAGAACCAGGGATGAGCAAAGCCATGTCGCCAATCGATGAACTTTGTGTCAACACGATTCGAATTCTTTCCGTGGATGCCATTCAGAAGGCGAATTCGGGGCATCCCGGGTTGCCCATGGGCGCTGCGCCGATGGCGTATGCTCTTTGGGACCGGCACATGGTCTATGCTCCAACTCAAACGGATTGGCCCAATCGGGATCGATTTGTTTTGTCGGGGGGGCATGGAAGCGCCTTGTTGTATTCGTTGCTGCACCTGACTGGTTTCGACGTGACATTGGACGACTTGAAGCAGTTCCGGCAGTGGGGAGGCAAGACTCCTGGCCACCCTGAATTTGGAGTGACCCCAGGGGTGGAAGCCACCACCGGTCCCTTGGGACAGGGTGCTGCCAACGCCGTCGGGATGGCCATTGCGGAGCGGGCTCTGGGGGCACGGTACAACCGAGAGGGGTATCCTCTGTTCGACCATTTCACCTACGCCCTGGTGACTGATGGGGACATCATGGAGGGGCTGGTCAAAGAGGCCATGTCGTTGGCGGGTCACTTGAAGCTGGGGAAACTCATCTACCTCTATGATTCCAACGACGTCAGTTTGGATGGGCCGTTGAACCTCGCCTTTTCCGAGGATGTGGCGACGTTGTGCGGTGCTTTGGGGTGGCATGTACAGACCGTTGAGGACGGCGATCATGATGTTGACTCTGTGGATGCGGCTTTGACTGCTGCTAAAGCGGAGACGGAGAGGCCCTCAATCATCATCGTTAAGACCACAATCGGATTTGGCTCCCCCAATCGCGGTGGTTTGTCAAAGGCCCACGGAGCCCCCTTGGGTGAAGAGGAAATCGCTTTGACGAAGGAAGCGTTGGGGTGGACGGTTTCCACTCCATTCCATGTCCCCGCCGAGGCGTCCGAGCATTTGCGGAGGGCCGTGGGTCGTGGTGAAGAGAAAGTTGGGGCATGGAATCGGCTTCACGAGTCGTACGGGCGCCGATTCCCGGCTGAGGCGGCGGAATTGAAGCATGCATTGGAAGGAACCTTGCCTGAGGGCTTCGCTTCGAGCATTCCTCGTTACGAGGTGGGTCAGAAGGTTGCCACTCGAAAGGCCGGTGGAATGTTCATCAACGCGGTATTGAAGGATCTTCCGTGGTTCATCGGTGGAGACGCCGACTTGTCTTCCTCTTGCCAGAACACCATCAAAGATGGTGGCTCCTTTGGTCCTGAGAATTGGGGTGGGCGGAACATTCACTTTGGTGTTCGAGAGCATGCCATGGCGGCCATTGCCAACGGAATGTGTTATCACGGCGGCGTGCGGCCGTTTGTGGCGACCTTCTTCACCTTCTCTGACTACATGCGTCCGTCGATCCGTTTGGCAGCGATGAACCACCTGCCTGTGGTGTATGTCTGGACCCACGACTCCATTGGAGTTGGCGAGGATGGTCCGACGCATCAGCCGGTGGAGCATCTCATGGCCCTTCGAACGATGCCGAATCTCGACGTCTTTCGACCGGGTGATCCCAACGAAGTGAATGCGTGCTGGGAGGCTGCGGCGTTGAGTACGGACCGGCCGTCAGCGATGGTTCTTACTCGTCAGGGGTTGCCGGTTCTTGAGGGTACGTTGGAGGCGGCGGGAGATGTGGCCAAAGGTGGGTATGT
>CALFHQ010000197.1 GCA_937876385.1 uncultured Pseudomonadota bacterium | reverse complement strand
CTTCGTCGGCGTTGCAGATGACGTACTTCGTATCGACGTCCTGGGCAGCAGCGAAGTCCCACTTTCGACCCGTGGGGAATCCGCCACCTCCCCGCCCTCGCAGACCCGAATCAAGAACCGTCTTGCGAACGTCCGCCGGACTCATCTCTTTGATGCATTTTCGCAACGCCTCAAAGCCGCCAGTGGCGAGGTATTCGTCGAGGCTCCCTGGATCGATGACGCCGCATCGGCGAAGGGCGATTCGATTCTGGTGGGTAAGAACCCCGTCTGTATCCGGAGCCTTCCCTTGTCGAACCCGGTGGGACAAGGTCTCCTCGTCCAGGTTCCCCCGCAACAGCTTCTCGGCTATCTGAGGCGTGACCTTGGCAAACAGCTCCACGGAATCGCCTTCTCGAACCTCGACCAGTGGCTCGTTGTAGCACAACCCCACGCAGCCGGTTTCGGCGAGTTCTATGTTCATCCCTTCATCTGCCGCTACGTTTCTGAGGTGTTCGAGCACCTTTCCAGCGCCCGCTGCCACACCACAGGTGGCCGTTCCGACTACCAGCTTGCGCATGGTACCTCCTTCCTGCTTCCTCGTTGGATGTTCGTTTCGGGCAATTTGCTACCCTGCGTCCCGAGTTTCTTCTCGTTTGGCCACCGCTTCCCGCTTGAATTTCTTCAAAAGGGAGGTGAGCTTCTTGGCTGTCAGGGAGCCATGCGTCTCATCGTTGACCATGACTACCGGTGCCAGGCTGCAGCAACCAATGCAGTTCACCGACTCCAGGGTGAACAGGCCGTCGCTGTCCGTCTCCCCTCGTCGAATGTCCAACACATCCTCAATGGTCGCCTCAAGTTGGCTTGAGCCGTTGACGTGACATGCAGTTCCGTTGCACACCTTAACGATGTAGTCCCCCGTGGGGGTCAGTCGAAACTGCTTGTAGAACGTCACCACGCCGAAGATCTCAGCCACGGGTACGCCGGTGACATGGGCCACGTCTTCCATCGCCTTGATGGGAACGTAGCCGTAGGCTTCCTGCGCACTCTGAAGCAACGGAATCAGGTCTGCACTCTCCCCACCTGTTTCCCACAGGGCCCGTGCAAAGCTGTCATTCTTCTCTGCTAGGTTTGCCATCGATCCATCCCTCAAAGGTTTGCCTCTGGGCCACTACCATCCCCGCTCCACCGTCGACTGAACATCGACACCGCCGCCCCTCGGCGCCAGCGGCGGGGAGCGCCCATTGGCTGTTCTGCCCGCACACTACCCGCACTGAATCAAGTTTTCAAGAACTGTGTAGGGACTTCTTTTTAGCCAAATTCTGGGGGGAGGGGCCGTTGGAAGATCGGACACACCCATCGGTTGACCCCACGCCGGGAACTTCGTACCATACCCCGGGTAGAATCTGGTGCAAAAGGAGCCTTGATGGCCACACTGCTTCGAAGTCTTCGGACCCTTGTTTTCTCCGCCTTAGCGT
>CALFHQ010000196.1 GCA_937876385.1 uncultured Pseudomonadota bacterium | reverse complement strand
CCCAGAGAGCTTCGTTGGTACTCCAAGCTCTTTAGCTGGCCGCGCCCTCGGCGTTGCATTGGCGGTTGCAGGGCCAACGCCCCGGCGATGACTCCCCAGGAGGAGTTGCTGTCAGACTTCCTGCGGCGCCTGCGAGGTAGCCGCAAGATGAACACGCTGGCTACCGGCGGTATGCACATGTCCGATGGTGCGGGGTTGAAGCGACGCTTTGCGTCCAGTAGCCCCAACAGCCGGTCTTCCTCCTCGCGCCCGGTGGAAGGTGGAGACTCGCTGGCCAAAGCCCTTAAGGAATTCCAAGAGAAGAAGCGCCGACGCGGCCGCTGAGAATTCCCCCACAGTGAACATCACACCCCCTTGACTTCGCTGGTGCTCCGGCCCGTGGTGCAGTAGAGCACAGGTGTGCGAACCAGTCCGGAGCGGGAATTCGTCACCAATCGTTGCCCTATCGAGTCTGGCCACGTAAAATGGCCCGTCTGGAGGTCATCAGGTGAAGCGGTTCATCATCATTTTGGGTACCATCGCTGCGTTGCTGAGCGGGTGCGGCTCTGATTTCGATGGAGCTGCTTCCGATTCGGGAACTTCCGTGGACATCGCCTTTGCCGACGTCTCACCAGATGCCACCGACCTCTCCCCTGAAGAGTCCACCCACCCTCTGTGCGAGTCAGGTCCAGGTGCGTCCTGCGTGGTAGACGATCCGTGCTACTTCGGCCAGGGGGTGTGCGATGACAGCGGGGCTTGCCTCTATCCCGACGACCAGATTACCGTTTGCGACACCACCTCACACCCCTGTCTATCTTCTTCTGTGTGCGACGGGCTTGGAGGGTGCAAGGAAGTCCTTTTGGACGGATGGTGTCGTATCGAGGGCAACTGCGCAGCCGACGGGGAGCTTGCTGGAGACAACTCGTGCCACGTTTGCGACCCTGACGCAGACCGGGGGGCCTGGTCCCCCCTGGCAAATGGTTCCCCGTGCGCAGCGGATAATCCAGAGTGCGTTGAAAGTGCTTCGTGTCAGGGGGGCCAGTGCGTCGCCGTGCCACTTCCCGGGGCTTGTTCGACGGATGCCGATTGCGTCGCCGAAGATGACGGCAACCTCTGCAACGGAACCCTCCGGTGCGTTCAGTGCGCATGCGTGTTCTCCCCGAACACAGTTGTGGTCTGTCCCCCTGCAAACGATCCCCCATGTGTGGAGACCCGCTGCATTCCGGAATCCGGGCAATGCGTTGCCCTTGCGAAGGAGGACGGAACCTCTTGCGACGACGAAGACCCCTGCACCTTGGGCGACCAGTGCGTCAGCGGCGAGTGCAACCCGGGTCCCACCCTACCCGACCGGTGGTTCCCTTCCGTCGGTCCTCAGACGGCTGCGTTGCGCACCGTGGTGTCGCTGAATGACGCGGCTCACAGCATTTATGCCGCCGGGGTCGGCCCCACCTTGTACCGATTTTCAGACGATTCCCTCACGGCCTCCGCCTTTCTCCTTCCTCTCCCGGCAAACGTCGAGATATTGCACCTTCAGGCCATCGATTCCCTTCCACAGCGCCTTCTGCTGTTGGCCGGTACCACCCTTTTTGTCTGGACTCCCGAGGGAGAATGGAACGAGCTGCCCCTTGCGCTGTGCTCCGCCACAGCGTCGGTTCCAGGAAGCGCTTCTGCGATTCTTGCTGCCTGCGACGGGATTCTCTACCAATCCACTGATGGTGGTGAGAGTTTTGACCCGCTGGGATCGATTCCCGGGGCCGTTGGTGCCGGCGTGCCAGCCCTTGCGGCGTTGGATTCGTCCACGGTGTTTGCGGCCACCCGGACAGCCACCGGTGGGCACCTCTATCGCTCCTTGGATGGTGGGATCACGTGGGCCAAGCGGGAACCTCCGGGATGGGTAGCGGGTCGCAGCGTGGCGGACAATGGACTCTTTGCCTCACCCCAACTTCCAGGAGAACTGTGGGTTGGGTTGACTCGAAGCGACGGGTACAAGTTCCATGTCATGGACCCGGGTCTTTTCGTCACCAGCGACTCCGGGGACAACTTCACGGCGCCCACGATTCCCATGGAGTCTGACCGTTGGAATCCTCTGGGAGTGGACTCAGAGAAGCGAGTCATCGCAGCGGTGGGA
>CALFHQ010000195.1 GCA_937876385.1 uncultured Pseudomonadota bacterium | reverse complement strand
GCCGTGTTCCTGTTCAGGATGATGATCGACAGGTTTGGGGACTGCATTTCCTGCACGGCTAGTTCGAGACCTCTCCAAACGTCTTTCGAAGGATCTGGACGTCCGAGTCCGTCACCAACCCATCGGAGTCAATATCAGTATTCCATTGATCGCTGCACTCCGACGCGACCGCCGAATCAAAGTAGCGGGAAACCATGATCAGGTCGCCGCCGTCGATCCGTCCAGAACCGTCCACGTCTTCTTTTGTCGGCAGCCGAAGCCGCAGGCTCGGGTCACCGAACAGGGTCACCATCGCCGCGACGGTACCGGCCATGCTGAAGTCAGCCAGGAGGGACAGGCGTGCTGCTTCTGTGGCAGGCCCCATCGCCTGCACTTCATCTTGGTAGACCGCTTTGACCAAGCCGTGGCCGAGCGCCTCGAGGTGTGAAGGAGCTACTTCGCGCGTGGGTGCCATCATCCCGATTGCACCCCCTTTCGGTTGAGCAAGGAATCCCTCAGCTAGAACCACATCAGACCATGGATTGTCAAAATATCCGTTCAAGCAAGTTAATGCTGCCAGGAACGGATATGCCGGTTCGTGGTCGAGGAGTTTCAGATCCTCATACTCCCAGATCCCTTCGTGTGTCCAGTTCGAGTGTCCTCCGTGACCAAAGAAGACCGCCAAGGCGACACCGGCATTGAAGCCGTCCGAGATGGCCTTGATCACGTCGTCAACTTGCCAGGAAAGACGCAGATAGTCATCCAGAAACACATTGTTGGAGCACAAGTATCCAGAGAACTCGGACGAGACATTGGATGCTTCTGGAATAAAACCATCGTCAACGATGATTAGCGCTCTGCGTGTCCAGTTGGCTGTGTTGCCGAATACTTCGTAGCTAAGAACCTTGTCTACATACGCATCTACTTCATCGACGGAATCTGCCGGGATTCGACCGACGAAAAGGTCTGGCAGCTGGTCGTCTCCCAGAACGGTAGTGAACCACTGGTCGGTGGCAACCTGTCCCATGAGTTCATTCTCCATGTGAAATGTGGGGACGAAGTTCTCGTTGTCTGGCAGGTCTGAGAGGTAGCCCATCGTGTCGAGCGTGGCATCCCCAACGAGAAGGAGATAGGACGGTGCCGGCTGCTTCCAGTGGGTCATGACGTATTTGATGAAGTCTCGAATGGCCCATGGTGTAGGAATGCCATGGCTGAAGCCTTCGAACACGTCGGCGACGTCAACAACTGCCACGCGTAGTCCTTCCGCCTCCCTCTGCAGGACGAGTGGTTGAATACTGTCGCTGAAATCTCTGTGGGTCACGATGAGAAGATCTGCACCCAGCGCTGATGATCTCAGATCAACGGGATGAATCTGTTGTAGCACCGACGGAGTTCGAATTCCCTGCCCAGAGGCCAGGATGTAGTGGTGCTCACCTCCTACATCGCCGAGTTGTACAGAATAGCTGTCAACCTGGTCCTCCACTGCGATTCCGGTCAGCATCACAGGAGCAAGAGGATCCGTGACATCCAAGGCGACCACCGCTGGATCGCTGAATTCAGAGACGAAAAAACCTCCTCTCTCGTCGGGGAATTCTACATGGGCATCGAGGAAGTCTTGCAGCGCGAGGAATCGCGCCGGATAGGACAGCTCGAGCCGGTTGAGATAGATCATGTCCAAGTCGGCTCCGGTATCCCCTGGCTCCAGGATGCGGAGTTGACGCAGCTTCGTGTCATCAAACAACCATTCAGTCGGGAACTGAGCAGAGACCTCCACAAACTGCTGGCCATCCCACCAGACGTCCTCCACAAGTTCATCTCCGAGCTTGAACTGGAGGTGATGGTCAGGGTCAATCCAGGCAAGGTCCGAAGCTCCAAAGAGAGCAGCCTTGAGGGAAACAACTCCCCCTTTCTTGACGCAGTCGTGAGCATCCAGAGGAAAGTCGTAGCTGTCTCCTGGATAGAAGACCTCAAAAAACCAGTGATCGCTCATGTCATGAACAGGTGGGTTGGGGAAATAAAAGTAGTTCTCCTCGGAGACATCGAACGCCTGATACGACTCCAGTTGTTCCTCCGTCCCGGTTGGGCAAATATCCCGCTCAAGCATCCTCTTGCCTGCAGGGCCTCCAACGGAGATGTAGTATACGGACACCTTTTCATACGGCTCATCGGGGGCCTGACCGTAGAAGAGAATCCTGTCTCCAGGATCGAATCCTCCGTCTCCCTCTCCCTCCACGATGATCGATATCTTATGGCCCTGGGTTTCCATGCCGAGTGTGGCTGGATCGAGCTCGTCAACCAACACTCCCGTATCAGCAAGGCGGTCGTAGTCCACGACAAACAGGCCGTCTTGGTCGACCTCAACGCGGATCCGGCTCGTTGTGTCTGTTGACAGAGGAGCCCGAAGTTGCTCGATGTCGCTGGAGCTCGGGTACGGAGTGGAGCGATGGGCAAATCCCAATTGGCGAGCGTCAGTGAGATTTGCGATTGTACTTTCGTACAGCGGTCGAAACGAACGAGTCTCGTCCGCCTCTTGGGATTTCCCTGGCTCGAACGAACCGTGCCCAAGTGTAATTCTAATCGTCAGTGTGTTATAGCGTTGGAGCAGGCCCTGGTCTTGGTTATACGTGCCTACAAATAGATCGAGGAGCACCAACTTGTAGTCACGAAGGACGCCGACGGTCCGAATGCGAGCCGGGACTTCTGGGTACGAAGATGGGACCGAAGAAACCTGGCAGGGGACTTCTTCAATACGAACTACATTCGTTTGGTCCACTTTGACACTTGGCACCGTATTAAGCGGCAGCTCGGTAGAAACCGATTTTCCAGGCACGGTCTCTACTTCAGCAAGCACAGGGGTCGCATCCCAGGGGATGGCCAAGTACAGGCTATACCGAGGCACTGCCGGGAGGCATGGCTCATTGTCCGGTCGTGCTTCCACCCGATGGCCATGATAGAGAA
>CALFHQ010000194.1 GCA_937876385.1 uncultured Pseudomonadota bacterium | reverse complement strand
TGCTGGATCCCACTCGAACTGGAGCGAGGGACGTCATCGAGTACCCCCCCCCCCTCGGCGCCTCACAGATCGTGTATGTGTCGTGCAATCCCAGCACCTTCGCACGGGACGCCAAGGCCCTTGCGGAGTTCGGCTATGTCGTGGATTCGCTGCGCTTGTTTGATATGATGCCCCAGACCCATCACGTGGAATTGGTGGCCTGTCTGGTGAGCCGGCATAGTCCCCTGTGAAACTTGAATCCCTCCTCACCTCTGGTACCATCAATGGGATAAAATTGAACCCAAGGTGAAATCCCATGATGTTTCTCACCGTCGCGTTGGCGACAGTGGCGATTGCATCGGCGGTCCTGCCGATGAACGAGACCCCGAAGAAGGAAGCTGCGAAGTCCACCCAAGCGCCTGCCAATGGGGAAGGGGAATGGAAAAACCCCCTTGTTGAGCCGAGCAGCACCCTCTACGCTGTGGAGCCTGGTCTGGAGGGTGTCGAAGAGTTGATTCGGGGGGGACGCTGGAGTCGCGCGGCGGAGGTGCTGGGGAAGAAGATGGATTCCATCCGGGACCCTCGACTGAAACCCTACGCCCGCTTCGTTCAGGGGGTCGCGATGTACTCCTCTGGACGTTACAAGGATGCGGCCCATCTCTTGGGGCAGACGGTGGGGAAGGTCCCCGAGGTGGCAAATTGGGTTCGGTACTACCAGGGCTTCTCTCGCTTCAATCAGGAAGAATACATCGCTGCCTACGACAACTGGGGGGCCATCGAAGGGGACTTCCCTTTGAAGTCCTATGTGGACCGGTTGCGATGTGTTTCCCTCTCAAGAGCCACCCGCCGGGAAGCGTTTCTCAAGTGCGCAGAGGAGTTTCGGCAGGCCAACGGGGAACACCCCCAGTTGGCGGTCGCTGAGGCTCGGACCCTGGTCTATATGAAGCGATGGGAAGAGGCCGCCGAGCGAGCAAAGTGGGTTCGCACGAACTACCCGGCCGGCTCAGAGGGAAAGGAAGCCGCCGAAGTCGTGGAGCTGATCAAAGCGGCAGGACATCGGGACTTGATCTCATTGAAGTGGTCCGAGCAACTCAAACAAGCTCACGAATTCTACGATGCCTACTGGTACAAGATGGCGTTGAGTCTCACGAGCCAGTTGATGACCACATTGGAGAAGGCCGGAGAAAAGAAGGGAGAGCTTTGGTGTCGTGCCCTGGGACTCCACGCCTCCACCATGGCAAGGCAGCGAAACCACACGAAGAGTCTGCCCTATTTCAATCGCTTTGTGCGGTACTGTCCCGAGTACCTTACCGATGAAGTCTTGTATCGAGGTGCGGAAGCGGCCCGAAAGGCAGGAAATCACAAATACCTCGCCCGGTGGGTCGATGTGCTCATCAAGCGCTTTCCGAAGAGTAGCTTGTGCGATGATGCCCTCGTGTTTCTCGCCAGAGCCCAGGACCGAGACGGAGATCGGAAGGGGGTGGAGAAGACCATCAAGCGTCTGTTCGAGAAGTTCCCAGACGGGGACTTGGCCGCTGAGGGAGCATGGATGCTGGTCTTTGCTCAGTACAAGGCGGGGCACTTGAAGAAGGTCATCGAATTGGCTGACGAATTCCAGGATCGCCTCCCTGAGCGGCAGAACTACAAGACCGACGGGCGTCTGCTCTATTGGAAGGGACGAAGTGCCCAGAAACTGAAAAAGAAGAAGCTGGCTAAGGAGGCGTGGACACAAGTGTTGAAGCTGTACCCGCTCAGTTGGTACTCCCTCCTGGCATACCAACGCCTCGAGGGCTTGGAGAAAGGGTTGGGGGAAAGCATCATGGCCGGACTTCGTGCCGCTTCGGTTCCCCTCTTGCCGACCCGTGAAGAGGTGGAGGAGCAGTTGACCTCTGCGGCGCCTGGAGTCAAGCGGGGCATTGTCTTGCTGAACCTGGGGCTCTCCGAATCTGCCGGGTACGAGTTCAAGCAAGCCCTGGGCAAAGAGAAGGACTCCGATGACTTGCGCAAGCGGTTGCTATCGGCCAGCCTGTATGACCGTGTCGGGTACTACTCTCTCTCCCATCATCTTCTTCGACGTAGAGTTGGAGAGTATGGCTACTCCTATCCACAAAAAGAGGATGATCGCTGGTGGAAGGTGGCCTATCCGCCCGCTTTCCTGGAAATCGTCCAAGAGCAATCAAAGGACAGCGACGTTCCCTGGAATCTCATCATGGGGATTATGCGGGAGGAGAGTGGCTTCGACCCGAAGATTGAGTCGTATGCACACGCCGTTGGCTTGATGCAGCTTCTGCTCAAGACCGCCAGTTGGGTTGCCAAGCGGGACGTATCCAGGGGACAGCTCCAGGATCCCGAACGCAACATTCGACTGGGCGTTGGTTTTCTCGAATATCTTTTCGGCAAGTTCGACCACCCTGCGATGGTAGTGGCGGGGTACAACTCCGGTCCCGGGGGGGTGTTCAAGACCCTCAAGAGGTATTCTGGAAATGAGGTGGACGAGTTTGTCGAGCACATTCCCTACGATCAGACGCGCCGCTACACCAAACGGGTTCTTTCCTCTGCCTGGCGCTATCAAGTTCTTTATGAAAAGCTGGGAGTCGTTCCCTTCCCCATGACGTTCAAGAGGCCTTGAGTCTTCTCGTGGCGATTACTTGGAGACACTCGTGAGGGCGAGGAATGTCGCGAGACCTTCCACTGACACGTCGTCTGCGGGGATGGCTCCGACACTGTCGGAGAAGAGTTCGAATCCGGTTTCCATGTAGGGCAGCAGTTCCAGTTGGGGGTCCACTTCGAATTCCAGAGAACCATCGGCCAGCACCTTCTGCTCTCCTTTGTAGTACCAGGCAACGGCGATTTCCTTGAGTCCAGACGAAGAATCGAGGCTTCGAGCGTAGATGACCATGGAATCGAGGAACTGGAGGTCGTCAGTGTCGCCGGCTGTGAGGGAGTCGTCGGTGAGTTGGAGGGTGAATCCTGTGAGGAGAAAGGAGGAGACGTCCTTCGAGTCGACTCCCATATTGGCATCGATCTGGGCGGGTTCGAGGATTTCTCCATGGAGGCGAGTGTTGGCTTTGTTGAGGACTTCGTTTCCAGTGATGACGGCGACGTTGGTGACTACCGGGATTTCCAGTTCGACTTCGTAGCAACCGACCATGAGGAGGGCTGCGGCGAGGAGCGTTGTATATCTTTTCATGGGAGTTTCCTTCTTCGTTTCAAGTCGTTCAAGCTTGAGGGAATAGCGGTCCTCGGTGGGCGCCCTTTAGCTCGATCTTCGTCAAATGGTCAACCAATTGGTGGCCACTAGATGGTCCGCAGGGACGGCGGTGTTGCAGGCAGCAATGTCATAGGTGGAGTGCGCTTGAGGCGGAAAAGCTTGACTCAAATCGCCAGATTGGCGAAGGATAGCAGGACAGGAGGTCCGTATGAAACTCACGATGTCCAGCGAGATGGGAATTCACGCAGTTTGGTTTTTGGCGGAACTAAACGCTGAGAGCCCCGTGCTGTCGTCGTACATTGCGGAAAGCATACAGGTCTCGGAGTCTTACCTTATTAAGGTGCTCAAGCGGTTGGTCGCTTCCAAGGTGCTCAATTCTCGAAAGGGGAAGAAGGGTGGCTATCTTCTTCGGCGTCCGCCGGAGGAGATTTCCCTGAAGGATGTCATTCTGGCTTGTGAGGGGGACGACGGCTTCTATGAGTGTCTCCACGAGGAGCGAGAGTGTGGCAGGGAGACCAACTGTCCGATTCGCCAGACCCTGGCTCGTGGACGAACTGCGATGTATGCTGAGTTGGACAAG
>CALFHQ010000193.1 GCA_937876385.1 uncultured Pseudomonadota bacterium | reverse complement strand
AGGAATCCCAGCCCCGTCATTCTTTCATTCACTTCATCACCTCCTCAACAATTGTGTGACCGCCGGTTCTACTCACCAGAGCAAATCAAGGACAAGTCACGCAAGGTGTCTATTAAACATCGTGAGTATAGGCAGGCTAGCCATAGCATTGCAAGAACAAATTCGGAGCGATTTGCCTTTGCATAAGAGTTCTGTTAGCGACGAATTCCTTCGAACATCGGACGTCGTTTCGACGAACAGTTCCGGGGCCTTCTACAACCTGACGTTGAAGTCGAAGCCGACCTCAAAGTTGTCGCCGTTGCCTTTGGCGTTGGTGGGGGGAAGGGACTGACTGGTCTGGACGTCCACCAGGTTGAACCAGTTGCGGACCATGGAGAGGGTGACGAACCAGCGGTCGTTGATGTGCCATCGAGTCCCCAACGAAACACCCAACTGATCTCGGCTGGGATTCTCCAGCGAATAGGACTCTTCGGGGATGGGAGTGAAGTCCTGTTGGAAGCCGGCCATGAGTTCCAACTCGGGGATGATTCTGTAATTCATTCCAATACACCAGCCCCAAGAGTTCCCGTAGTTCTTTATGTCTCTAAGCTCGCTGATGGGGCCCAAAGGCTCGTCCAAAGTGGTGAGCTGTTCCTGGAAAATCTGGTAGTGCCAATAGCGGATATCGCTTCCAATTTCGAAGTCCGGCGTGATGTTCACGCTGATGCCGCCACGCAGGGCAAAGGGAATGACCATGGTGGTGTGTTGGGTCGTGGTCTTCTTGGCGCCGTCTGGCTGAGTGAGGCTTGCTTCCCCTTCCAGGTTGATCTTTGACCCGGATTCGAAGGACATGCCGATGCGAAGCCACTTCGTTGGCTTCACCACGACCCCCACCTCCCAGGCCCAGGTGAAATCCAGCCCTTCGATGTTCAGGGGCATGTCCCCTTTCTTGAGCTTCGCCTCTTCGTCCTTGAAGACCTGTGCTGCTACGTCGGGGTCGGATTCGTTGGCGGCCATCTGGTAAGGCTTGTACATGGCGTCGGAGTTGTTGAGCACCGCCCCGTTCAGGTATCGACTGGCGTTGAGATAGACGGGGACCAGACTGACGCCAAAGCCCAGGGCCAGCTTGTCGCTGAAATCGTAGGCCACAGCCGCGGTGGCTCTGGCAGCGATGAAGAGGACGTTGGTCGCGTGGTATCGAGTCAACTCGTCTTCCGGCATGGCCGCCCCGTAGGCGTTGGGGGAGTAGATGGCCGCGGCCAGGCGCCAGTTTTTCGTGCCGAGGTCGGAGTTCACCCCCACAAAGGGGATCCAGCCGATGCTCCAGTCGGGGGAGAGGTCGTGGTCTCGGGGCCACAGGTTTCCCTTGGAGTCGTAGAGTTTGAAGGCCAGGTTGGCGAAGAACCACGACTGGCTGTGGTAGAAGTTCGTTCCGTGTTGGTTGACCAGAGTCGCCGGGTTGTGAAAAATCGAGGTGACGTCGTCGTTGTTGGCAACGACGAAAAATTGCCCCATGCGCTTTGCACCGATATCGGCGTTATGGAACCCACCGGCCAGTGCGTTGGCGCTGAAAAGAACCAGCGCACAAATCATGGCACCGCGACCAAAGGCCCCTGAAACTGTCTTGACTGTACTCATACCCTTCCTCCTTCGTCTCGGCCTATTGGATGGTCGCAGGTCGTGCGGTGAATGTTCCAGTGAACCGATAGGCATCCTTGGTCCCGTCCCCGTCGATGTCCGCATTGGGTTCTACGTCGTCCATGGAGAGGAACCAGTCTTCCAGGCTCATTCCCATGAAGTAGACTTTCTTGGCGTCCTCAATGGTCAAGACGGCTTCGAGAGACCCTGACTGGATCTCGGTGGCGTCGCTGTTGAACTCTCCGGAGAGGCTCACTTTCTTGAGGAACAGGGCTCCGGGCTCGTCGCTTCCGGGGCCGTCGGTGAAGAGGCTGATTACCAGGTCGAGTTTCCCAGGCTCCTTCGTGTAGAAGCCCACATCGGCCAGTCCGCAAAGGAAATCGTTGGAGCTGTCAACGGTGTAGTCGGGATCGGTGAAGGTTCCAGGACCCACGGCGAAGACGAGGTCTCCGGTTGTGCGGTCATCGCTGGTGGCTTCCATGATGACGTTGAGGGCCTTGAGCCCGATTTGCTCGGCCACCGCCTTGTTCAGCTCAACGCCGATGGTCCCTTTGGGGTCGAAGGGGGCTCCGAGGACCAGGGTGTCGAAGCGGTAAATCTTCCCGGTGAGATCGTCCACGTCGATGTTGAAGTCGATGTCCGTGTTGATCTGCGTGACGTCCTGCTGTTGGGTTCCACCGGTGACCTGACACGAGCCACCGCAGTCGTCGCAGATGGGGTTCAGGTGGGTCCCCGCCGCGGCATTTTGCCCCATGCTCGTGTACGTTTCGTCAATTCCCAGACCGCAAGACGTCAAGGCCAGCAAGAGCCCCCCCAACATCCACACGGTTCCCACTCGAGTCATCCCGGTCATGTCACCCCTCCCGATGGTTCGAACTCCGTGCCGCAGACGGGCCCGGCAGGTCGTCTCTTGAACGTCCCCGTCGTCGGCAGCATGACAACAGGCAAATCGTTGTGTCAAGCGGAATCCCCGAATTGCGCGCGAACTTTTCGCGTTGCGTCAAATGGGGGCGAAACCTTCGTGACACTCCCAACCGAGTTCGGCTATGATGGTGCAACAATAGACTCGGGAGAAGAACCATGAAGACATTGGGCAATTTCATCGATGGTGCTTGGCGTTTGCCGTCGGACTTTGAACGCCTGGGAGTGGAAGATCCCAGCACTGGGAGACGAGTTGGCTCTGTGGTGCTGTCGACTCAGCGAGAAGTCCACGAGGCGGTTCTTGCTGCCAAAAAGGCGTTCCCGTCGTGGAGCCGGACCCCGGTTTCGAGCCGAGTAGAACCTCTCATCCGTCTAGCGGCACGAATTCGAGAAGAGGAAGAAACCCTGTCCAGGCTTCTGACTTTGGAAATGGGAAAGTCCCTCCCGGACGCCCGAGCCGAGATCAAGCGAACCTTCCAGAACGTCGAGGCCGCATGTGCCATGCCTTTGCTGCAGCAGGGGGACAAGCTTGTGGGGGCTTCCGGAGACATCGATGGGGAAGTGCTCAAGGTGCCCATCGGAGTGTTTGGCATGATCGCCCCGTTCAATTTCCCGGCCATGGTGCCCTTCTGGTTCATTCCGTATGCTCTGGCCACGGGAAACACCTATGTCTGCAAGCCCTCTGAGGTGGTCCCCATGACCATGGCCGCACTCACCGACCTCATGAACGAATGCGGGATACCACCTGGAGTCTTCAACCTCGTCAACGGCGGCGCCCGAGTGGGACAGGCCCTCATCGAACACCCCGACGTGGCCGGAATCTCCTTTGTTGGTTCCACCGCCGTGGGGCGAGAGGTGGCCAGCGAGTGCGCCCGCCATGGAAAGCGGTACCAGGTCCTCGCCGGGGCCAAGAACCACCTCGTTGTGATGCCCGACGCCCACCTTGACCATGTCGTTCGAAACATGATCACCTCCTGTTTTGGCTGTGCCGGCCAGCGTTGTATGACCGCTTCCGCCATCGTCGCCGTGGGGGAAGAGACCCATCAAGCCGTAGTCTCTCGCTTTGTGTCCGCTGCTTCGGAGTTGATTGTGGCTTCTCCCTTAGACGAAGCCGTGGCGGATGAAGGGATCGTCATGGGACCGGTGATTTCAGCCCAGGCCCACGAACGGATTGTCGACGTCGTGAACGAGGCAGAGAAGGAAGGGGCCACCGTCGCCCTGGATGGACGAAAT
>CALFHQ010000192.1 GCA_937876385.1 uncultured Pseudomonadota bacterium | reverse complement strand
GATCAAGAGGCACATGGAGCCCTTCGTGGCTCGAGTTGGGGCGCTGGCCTTCTTCGTGATGCTCATCTTCGCCGGGGGGATGCTCCTTCTCCTCTTTCGTCGCCGCCTCGCTCATCGCTTTGCCATGGAGGACGATACGATCGGTCGAAACCGCTTTGACGCTGCCCCACTTCAAACGTACATGGCCTTTCTTCTCTGGTTTGTGGTGTCGCTGGCGGTGGGTTCGCTCCTGTCTGGGGTCTTCTCCGACGGGGCTTCCAAAGCCCAGGCTATGCTCGTGACCTACCTCACAGTGGCCGCTGCCGGAGTCTACATCGTCAAGACCCAGGGGCGACCCAGGGGAGCTTCGCTCCTGAGAACCGTCGATGGAGACCGCCACTGTCTGAACAAGCGAGCCGTCCTCTTTGGAGTGGGTGGCTATCTCATCTCGGTTCCAGTGGTCCTTCTACTAAGCGTCGTCTCGGCTTCCCTCCTGGGAGGGGGAGACAGCTCTGGTATCAACCCAGCCATTCCGATTCTCGTGGGGAGTGACACCGCCATTGACCGGATTCTCATCATCGTCAATGTGGTGCTCTTTGCCCCGCTCTTTGAGGAATTCTTCTTTCGAGGATTCCTCTTTCGTCAGTTCATGCGAGACCTCGGTCGGGGGCACGCTGTGGTGCTTTCGGGGCTCGTTTTCGCCTCGGTTCACCTCTCCATCGATTCCTTTATTCCTCTCCTGGGACTGGGCATCATCCTCGCCCTTGTCTATCATACCAGTCAGAGCCTCTGGGCCTCGGTAATTACCCATGCGCTCTGGAACCTGGCCACCGTGGTGAGTGTCCTGACCCTGTTTGGCTGATGTGTACCTGCAAATCTGGACATTGAGGTGATTCATGAAAAAGGCCCTTCGGCTTTCGTTCCTGGCTTGTATGTTGACTCTTCTCTCCACCCCCATAGCGTTGGGCGCTCCCCCGCAACAGACCCTGGACTCCATGGCCAAAGAGCTGGAGCGAAATCAGAAGAACCTCTCCGTTCCGGGATACCCGCCGCCGTACTACCTCTCCTATCTGCTTCGAGACACGAAAGAAGCCTCCGTCATTGCCCGCAACGGGGCCCCCATTCTCCGCCGGGAGGACCACCGGAAGTTGGTCTTTGCGGACGTCCGAGTCGGGTCGTTCGAGCTGGACAACACCGAGGATCCGTACCCCGGGATGGACATGCCGAACATGTTCAAGCCCTTTCAGGCAGCGGCCCCCCTGGTGGATGACGACAGGGCGCTGCGCCGAACCCTGTGGGCCATCACAGACAACGAATACAAGAAGGCAGTGGCGAGTTACTTGAAGATCAAAGCCCAGGGCATCTACGAGGAGACCGCTCCATCCTTCAAGGGGAGCTTCTCCAAGGCGCAAAGCGCACAATACATCGCCCAGGAGCGCCCCTTCATCGAATCGCTGGAGTCCTTCGAGAAGACGACGGGGGAGATCTCCACGATGCTGGAAGAGGTGCCGGAGATTTTCGAATCGGCCGTGGCCTTTACCGCTGTTCATCACGACCGCTACTTCGTCAATAGCGAGGGCACCCGCCTCTTCTTGTCCGACACCTACTATTCCTTCAGCGTCCAGGCCACGGCCCGGGGAGAAGATGGCGCCATTATTCCCCACGCCCTGGTTCTCTACTCCCGCTCGTTGAAAGAGATTCCAACCCGAGAAGAGCTGGAAAAGCAGGTGAAGCTCCTCATCGAAGAGCTTGTGGCCCTCGCCAAAGCACCTGTGATGCCTCCCTACAATGGGCCGGCTCTGTTGGAAGGGGACACCGCTGGTGTCTTCCTTCACGAGGCCTTGGGACACCGCCTGGAAGGGCATCGACAGAATCAAGAAGATGAAGGGGGGACCTTTCGAGGGAAGCTGGGAGACTTGATTCTTCCGGAGAGCATCTCCATCGTGGACGACCCAACCCTCGAGACCCGTGAAGGAATGGAAATGAACGGATATTACCGTTACGACGACGAAGGGGTACCGGCCCAGCGTGTGCTTCTGGTGGATCGGGGCAAGCTGTCCGGTTTCCTGATGACCCGGCGCCCCACTGAGGACTTCAAGACAACCAATGGCCATGCTCGTGCCAGCGGGTTGCAGCGTCCTGTAGCCCGCATGGGCACGTTGATGCTCGAATCCACGAACCTCCTGTCTCGGGAGGAAATGAAGAAGCGTCTCGTGGCGCTGGCAAAGAAACAGGGCAAGCCTTACGCCATCATCTTGCGTCGGGCAGCTTCGGGTGCCACCAACACCTCGGCTTGGGGCTTCCAGGCCTTCAAAGGGGTCGCTCGGCTGGTCTATCGAGTGGACGTCGAGACCGGGGAGGAGACCCTTGTTCGAGGGGTAGAGTTGGTCGGGACGCCGCTCAGCAGCTTGATGAAGATTGTGGCTGTTGGAGGTGATGTCTCTGTCTTCAACGGGTACTGTGGAGCTGAGTCGGGGTTTGTCCCTGTGTCCACTGTGACCCCCTCCCTCCTTCTGGAGGAGTTGGAATTCCAGAAGGCCCCCCAGATTCGGGAGAAGAAGGAGATTCTTCCTCCTCCCACTCTGTAACACCCGAAGGAAAGAGGTTCTCTGTTGGCTGGCGAACTACAGGTTGCGTATCTACATGGTCTGGGCTCCAGTCCCGGTTCTGCAAAGGGACTGTTCTTCCGTCAGGCCCTCCAGAAAAACGGCCACTATCTCCAGCTCCCCGATTTGAATCTGCCCAGCTTCGAGAAGCTGACCATTTCAGCGCAGGTGGAAGCCGTGGCCGAGATGGTGCCGGCGGGGGGACCCAAAGCGGTGCTCCTGGGGAGCAGCCTGGGTGGGCTGGTTGCCTTGAGATTTGCTTTGAACTACCCAGAGCGGGTGGAGAGGCTGTGCCTGTTTTGTCCTGCCCTGACGATTGTGGGAGACCGCCTGGCGGCCATCGTTGGGTCCTCTTTGTCGCAGTGGAAGTCGATGGGGTATATCTCCATGATGCACTACAGCGACAACAAGGTGCACCGCTTGGGGTACCAGTTGGTGGAAGACGCTCGGGCAAATGCGGTGGGGGACTCTATCCTCGACCTCCCCATGCTTGTGGTGCACGGCACCCGAGACGAGGTCATTCCGTTTGAAAGTTCAAGGGCTCTGGTGGAGCGACAACCGCAAGCTCGCCTGGTTTCCATTGAAGGGGGAGACCACTCTTTGGGAGGGAGCATTTTCCAGGTCTGGCGTGAAGTGAAAGGGTTTGTTCTGGGGACATGAACAGGTTCTACTGGGCGGGGATGCCCGTTTCCAGGAGCTTCTTCTGGAGCTTCTCGTTGAGCTGCTGTTTGAGGGCCTCAATGTAATTGTTGAACTCAGGCGTTCGAGACACTTTGCCTTCTTCCAGCGCTTTCTCGTGGATTCCACTCAACCATGCCGGGTAGTACATGGCTCTCAAGGTGAGGTCGGCCATGAACGCTGCTTGCTCCAGCTTGTCCTCGGGGAGGGTCTCCGGCGGGTACTGACGGTCCTTCAAGCTGACCACGTAGAAGGTGTTCTCCTCTTTGTTCTGATAGACCTTCGGGGCTACGGGAGCTTCCTTTGTGAGAGTGAGGACGTCGTCCTTGATACCGCTGACGTCTCTGAGCTTTGGAATGAGGCTCTGAGTCAGGGAGAACAGTCCGGTTTCTTCCACAGTCGTTGTGATGAGGGCGTCCTTGAACTCGGCGCGCTGGGCGAGCCCTTCCAGGGCCTTCTCGATGTCCTTCTCGTCTGACTCGGCCAGGGTGACCTGGAGAGTCTCGGCGGCTGCTTGGGCAGATTGGGCACCCTTGGTCTGGCGGATGAGCTTCTCGGCGATTTCCTTGCGGGCGTCGTCCAGAGTAAGGTCTTTGGCTTCTCGCTTCTCAGCGGTCATGAGAATCCAGTAACCCTTTTCGGTTTCAAAGGGTCCGACCACGGTGAGGGCCGGGGCGCTTTCAACGGCCTTAGCCATCTCGTCGTCGAGTCGAGCGGCCATGCCGGCCTGGTTCATCCATCCCAGGAACTGGCCCTGGAAGGGGCGAGTCTGGGTGTCGTCGGATTCCCGTTTGGCAACTTCCTTGAAGCGCTCGACGGGGTCCGTCGGAACCGGTCGATTGAGGTCTGCGGAGGAGAGGGTGAGGGTTCCCTTGCTGGGGTCAAGCTCGATGGGGAGCTTGTTGCCGGGGAACAGCTCTTCTTCGCCCTTCAAGCGTCGAACGATCTTCTCGGCGTCTTCTTTGGCGACGATCTTGGGGTCCTTGGGCTCTTCCCCTGCTTTTGCTTCCACTTCGTCGGGAGCAACGAGGATGCCCAGGAGTCGGGAGCCGGCTTCCCACTTGAATTCTGCGGGGTGCCGGTCGTAGTAAGACTGGATCTGTTCGGCGTCAGCCTTCACGAAGGCGTCGATTTCTTCGTCGGTGACGGGGACTTTGCTTTGGAAGTCCTCAACCGAGAACGCAACGAAATTGAGGTTGGCCTTGTGCTCCTGCCCACGGGCGAGGAGTTCCTTGCCGAGGGTGTCTTCCTGCACTGTGTTGGACATGATCCCGTGCAGTTTGAACGCAAGCAGTACGGCTCTGGTGAAGCCTTCGTATTCTTTCTCGGAGGCGTGGAGCCGGTATGTGATGAAGTTGCGGTACCGCTCCTGGTCGAACACCTTTCGGGTGGTGTCCAGTCCCATCTCGTCGGTGACCTCTTCTTCTTTGTAGAAGCCACTGTAGAGCGCTGCCTTCATCTCGTCGTCATCCACTCGAATCCCGAGCTTTCGGGCTTCTTCAGCGGCGAGGTAGACGAGCTCGATGAGGGTCATGAAGGCCGAGGCCTGACCGGGGCTCATCTCTTCCAACTCCGGGTTCGCCAGAAGCTGCAGGTCGATGCCCGCTGCCAAAGCGAAGCTCGTCCCTTCCGGGGTACGCATGTAGCCGGGAAGGAGTCGAACACCCATGACGTAGGTATCCACGTCGATGTCCACGGCGCCCACTTCGGAGTATACCGGAGTCTCCTGGCCACCACACCCGCCGCCCTTTCCTGCGCCTGTGTTGAAGGTGAAGATGAACACCACGATAATCATGGCGAACAACAGATAAATGAGGAATGACTTCGAGTGTCGTCTCAGTTCCCCCAGCATACGAAATCCTCTCTGGTTACACGTTCCTCGCCACATGTGGCGGGAGGGCGGTTCGAAAACAGGTTGAATGCGCACAACACACCCAATAGCCGGCAGATGATAGACCGGAAATGGAGTCAATGCAAGGCAAAGTTAGGGGGGTGCCTCGGTTGGAGCTTTCACCGGGGGCAGATTGAAAAAAGCGACCCCGGAATCTCGCCGGACCATGGCGTCGAGGTCCAGTGTTACCGCCACTTTGCGGCCATCTGGAGATTCGTAGATGCGGGGGCGGAAGTCGAAGTAGATTTCGTCGAAATTGCTGCTGTAGGTGAGGAGCACTTTGGTGCCGTGACGCACTGTCAGGGTCCAGGTGACTTTTTCGAGGGTCAAGAGGGTGATTTCGAAGGTGCGATTTGAGGAGTCGATGAACTGCCATTTGCCCTTCTCGCTATGCTGACCGAAGAGTTCGGTGGTGACGAATCGGTTGTCCTGAAAATAGTCGGGAAAGCGAACCCCCTCGAGGCGCTTGTTTCGAGAGTGAATCCGTCCCACGACGGATCTCGGGAGGAACTTGACGTACCACACGAGGCGAGCTGTGGAGTGGCTCTGGGGAGGGGGGCAGGTCACGGTGATGTACCCGGCCAGCTTGCCGTCCGGTGAGAAGCCCTTGAAGTTGGTGAACTCGCAGGGGAGCTGGCCGCACCGGGTGGCGCACAGAGTCTCGGGTGTTTCGGGTTCCAGTTCCTGGCCGGCTGTGGCTGCGGGAAGCAACCACAAGAGGAGCAACAGGGGCAAGAACAGTGGTTTCGACGGTGAGGGGGTCGTCATGGGCTTCAAATAGGGTGAAACAAGGGACAATCAGTACACGCCGTTTGAGATTTCCAGTTCGTAGGTGTCGCAAGTAAGGGGTTTGCCATCGGCCGCGGTGACCTTGACATAGAACTGCTTGGAGTTGTCCTTACAGCGATGGGACAGGCTGTCCGTGTCGTCCTCCATGTTGGTCGGAGTCAGCTCGTGGTTGGAGTCCGGTCGGCAGCTCTGCTCCCCTCCTCCCATGCTCGTGGGGCCGGGAATGGGGGGCCACGGCGTGGTTGCGGCGGGATTGGAGAAGTCCACGTACCACTCGCCATCGGTGGCGTCGGCGCAGATCTCCTGGGAGGCAGCGCACCCGCCCCAGTAGAGGCTGAGCACGAAGCTGTTGGAGGGGTTCTTCACGAACTTCACTCGGACGTGGAAGGAGTCGGTGTTGGCTTCCGGGATGTCCTGGGCAAAGAAGCGGAACCAGTCGCCGCTGCGGTCAGGGTCGTTCCCGGTGACGTTGACGGAGGTTCCTGCCCCGGTATCCGGGAGGCTTCCAAGGTCGTAAGCGAAGGCGCATGAGCCGTTCTGGTCTTCGAGATCGTCGTCCTTGCACTCGCACCCATCAGAAGCGTTCTGGTTGACGTCGTGCCACCCGTCACTGCAATCACTGGCGACACACTGCCCGTCGACGCAGATCACGTTGGTGACGTGGGGCATGGACTGTGCGCAGAGGTCGGTGTGAGAGCCTTCGTCGATGATTCCGTTGCAGTTGTCGTCGGAGTTGTTGCACACCTCTTGGGCGCCAGGGTTGATTCCCGGTACGATGTCGTTGCAGTCAGCCAGAAGCTGCGTTGTGTACTTGCCGAATCCGGCGCACAGGCAGCGGGAGTCACCGGGGTTGCCGTAGCCGTCCCCGTCCCCGTCGGCGTACCAGTATTGGCATCCGATGGCGTCCTGGTCGTTCTGGGTGCCGTTGCAGTTGTTGTCGAAGCCGTCTCCGCACACTTCGTTCTGGCCGGGGTTCACGGACCACTGGTCGTCGTTGCAGTCCCCGTCGAAGACCGCTGTGTAGCTTCCAAACGGGGTGCACAGACACAGATTGTCCTGGGTGATGCCGTAGCCGTCGGAGTCGTTGTCCTTGTAGTAGTCGGTGCAACCTGCTGCGTTGGGGTCGTTTTCGTCTCCGTCACAGTCGTCGTCAATGAAGTTCCCGCATATTTCCTGGGTGCCGGGGTTGATCATGATGTTGTTGTCTTCGCAGTCGCCCGGTGTGGCGGCCGTGTACTTGCCCAGTCCTGCGCAGAGACACTTGGTGTCGTTGACTCCGAAGTTGTCCCCGTCCTCATCGTAGTAGTACAAGGAGCAGCCCAAGGCATCTTCGTCGTTGTCTGAGCCGTTGCAGTTCTCGTCCTTCGTGGTGTTGCAGTCTTCGAAGGCTCCCGGGTTCACCGTCGGGTCGAAGTCGTTGCAGTCGCCGTAACTTTCGGCCGAGAACAATCCCTGGGGACCGCACATGCACTTGCTTGACTCGGAACCCCAGTCGTCGCCGTCCTGGTCCAGGTAGTACTCTTTGCATCCCACCGAACTGTTTTCATCCACCTGGCCGTTGCAGTTGTTGTCTATGCCGTCGCACAGCTCCGTGGCGAAGTGGTTCACCATGGGGTTTTGCGGCTGGCAGTCGGTCATGTCCAGCTCCCCGTCGTTGTCGTCATCGGGGTCGCAAGCGTCCCCCATCGAGTCGAGGTCTGTGTCCACCTGGTCGGGGTTAAAGATGATCTCGCAGTTGTCCTCGTCGTCGGGGATTGTGTCCCCGTCCTTGTCCCCGGCGCAGGCATCCCCGACGCCATCCATGTCGGTGTCGTTCTGCAAGGGGTTGTACACCGTGGGGCAGTTGTCGTTCTGGTCCAACAAGCCGTCGTTGTCATCGTCGGGGTCGCAGGCGTCTCCACCGTCGTAGGGGTGTTGATCTGAGTTGAGCTGGTCTGGGTTGTACAAGACGGGGCAGTTGTCGAAGTTGTCTTCTACTCCGTCGTTGTCGTCGTCTATGTCGACGCAGTCCGCCTTTCCGTCGTGGTCGGGCTCGTCAGGGTATCCTTCGTCGATTTCCCCGTTGCAGTTATTGTCCAGCCCGTCGCACATCTCTGCGGCGTTGGAGTTCACCATCGGGTTGTAGGGCTCGCAGTCACTCTCGTCAGGGACCATGTCGTTGTCGTCGTCGGGGTCGCACAAGTCCCCCATGTTGTCGTAGTCAAAGTTTTCCTGGCCCGGGTTGTAGTGGTTCGGGCAGTTGTCTTCCCAGTCTTTGACTCCATCTCCGTCGTCGTCCTCTGACTGGCAGTCGGCGACTCCGTCCCCGTTGGTGTCAGCGAAGATCTCGTCGATCTGGCCGTCGCAGTTGTCGTCCAGGCCGTTGCACGTCTCCGGTTTCGGCTGGGGGGCGTTGCACGCCAGGTTCCCCTCTCCACAGGTGTACTTTCCTCGGCAGGTTCCGTAGGCGTTGGTGACCTCGCAGTCACCCGCCGTCTCGGTGTCATCCACCATGCCGTTGCAATCGTTGTCGACGCCGTCACACTCTTCTGGTGATGGCTCCAGCGCGTCGCAGGCAGACAGACCGTCGGAGGTGCAGAACTTCTCCCCAAAGCAGGTGCCGTACTCGTTTTGCCGATAGCAGATGGTCGTGCGTCCCTTCTTCACAGAGAGGTCGGAACACGAGCACACACCCGATTCCGGCACGCACTGACCGATGGCGTCTCCGCCGATGTCCTGCTCTTCGCAGATGTAGTTCTCGGGGCACTGCTCGTCGTAGGCGCATTCCCCGCCGCAGAACTTTCCGTAGGGACCGTAATCCACGCACCGATCGCCGGTATCCACGAAGTCTCCGCCGCAGTCGTTGTTGTCTTTGCAGGGCTGGCAGAGGTGAACGAACTGGGGAATACAGATGTACTGGCAGTCGGGGCATGTGTTGGTGATGAGGGAGCATTCCCAGCCTTGCTCCGGGCATTCCTCCACGCAG
>CALFHQ010000191.1 GCA_937876385.1 uncultured Pseudomonadota bacterium | reverse complement strand
GAGTCGTCGCCAAAGACGTCTTTGTAGGGGGTGGCCGAGCCGCCAAACTCGCTATCAATATCCGGAGCGAAGATCCCGGCACGAAGTTCCAGAGCGAAGTTTCTGGGTGATTCTTCTGCGCTTGCGGGATTGGCCAGGAAGAACATCGGAGTCAGCAGCATGAGAACAATGAGTTTCTTCATCGCTGGGACCTCCACGAGGCGGAGGCCGGCATCAGGCGGCGGCGTTGTCGAAGCACCATGGCAACTCCGAGGAAAAACATGAGGGTGACGAGGTACCGTGCAATGGGGTTGACTTCGGTGAACAACCAGGCCATGACGATCACGGGGACGAGGGCCCCTCGAACGACGCTTCTGAGAAGCGGCTTGTTCTGAATGTACCGTGCGGCCAGAGGTCCCAAGGTGTAGTAGGTGTCCACGAGAGCCCGTCCCCAGGCAGAGGGAAGCAGCACCCGGTCACGGAAGCCTCGCAGGGTGACGACGGCGGGCTGCATGGGTGATCCGAAGGCAGCCGTAGCGATGAAGCAGTAGCCCCCTTGCTCCTTTCCACCAGATTTTTTGTAGTGTTCCCAGAAGTCGTCGACGGACACTGGAGTGTCCTCGAGAAGGTCGCTGAGAACGCTCTCGTTGTCGTAATCGTCGACGGCTGTCACTCCAACGAAATAGGTAGTGCCCACAGCAAGACCGGAGATCTGGTAACTCGTGGTGCTGATGCTCCCCTTGGAATCCACACCGTCGCCGGGATTGTCCTGGAAGGTCTGGCTGCTCCAGTAGACTCGATAGCTCACGTCTTCGCTGTTGACTTCGTCGTCCCAGTCGACCTTGATGTTCTCCTCCCCGGGCTCAAGGGTCACGTTCTGAGGAGAGACGGGCGGGTCGAAGTCCCAGTAGAACTTCACCGTTTCCACTTCTTTGGTGTAGGTGTCATCGCCATACTGGAAGAAGAAGTACAGGGCAGTCTCCCCGGTGTCCCCTTCGGCGCACCCGTCGGGGAGGAGGTCCCAGAGATCAATGTAGAGTTCATTGTTGGTGTAGGAGTCCAGGGTTTCCTGGCTGACAAGATACTGGCAGGAATCGGTCTCCTCGTCGGTGAGGTCTCCCGATTCAGAGCAGGAGCCAATCTTGATGGCGTAATCGTAACCCGACGCAGAGGTCACCGACCATTTGAGGAGGATCCGCCGGGGTGCCGCGATGTCGTCTTCCTTGCCGCTGAAGTGGTAGGAACGAAAATCCGTTGCAAGGTCCTCATCCACAATGTCGTCGCTTGCGAGGTCCGGCTGGGTGATGATGTCAACCTCGGGCTCGCTGACGTAAGTGTCGACGGGCACTTCGTCGGCCACCACCGGATCCGTTTCCCCCAGATAGAACTGGCAGTCGGCCAGGTTGATCATGAAGTCTTTGGAGAGTCGGTCATCGAGTTGATCCTCGAGCACTCCGACTCCAGCGATGCTGTTGACTTGAAAGCCGGGCATCTGTGCGTTGGCCAACCCGGCGAATAATGTAAGACTCAACGCTGCCGCCATCCACGGAATGATGCGCATTCAACTCCCTCCAATTTGCCTCGCTCGGGATATGCAAACCCCGTACCACCTCAGACATTCCCCTTCCCAGGGGTGGTTCCGACCGCAATAGACAGGTGAACCCTCTTTGATTTCGGTCGGTTTGACTATTGTCGACGTCCCTCCGTCCGGGCCGCCAAACGGCTCCGGTGGCGGTGCATCGTCGAGGCTTTTGTCTTTTTGTCAAAAAGCACCGGAAGCCCCGCGCCCGGTGGACAGATTGTCAAAGCCAGTCTTTGTCTACCAACAGCTCGGCAATCTGGACGGCGTTCAACGCCGCTCCCTTCCAGAGATTGTCCGCCACGACCCAGAAGTGGAAGGCGTTGGTTCCAGACAGGTCGCTTCGGATCCTCCCCACAAAAATTTCGGGCCTTCCCACGGCGTCTGCGGGGGTCGGATAGACCCCTTCTGCCGGGTTGTCCATGAGCAAGATGCCGGGTTGCTCCGCCAGAACAGCTCGCACGCCGGGCACGTCGGCGGGCTTGTCAAGGTCCACGGTGACCGCCTCGCTATGACTTGCGAAGACCGGGACTCTCACCGCGGTGCAGGAGATTCCGAGCTTTGGCAGGGCGAGGATCTTGCGAGTTTCGTGGGTGACTTTCATCTCTTCTTCGGTGTATCCAGCTTCGTCGAAGGGGCCGATGTGAGGAATAACGTTGAAGGCAATGCGCTTCGGGAAGATCTCGTTTTTCAGGGTGGAGCCGTTGAAGAGAGCGATGGATTGCTGGGATAGCTCCTCGACCCCCCGGTTGCCTGCCCCGCTGACGGATTGGTAGGTGGAGACCACGACCCGCTTGAGTCCGAAGTGGCGCTGGAGGGGATGGAGTGCTACCACCAACTGAATGGTGGAGCAGTTGGGATTGGCGATGTATCCTTTGTGGTAGCGTGCGTCCTCGGGGTTCACCTCGGGGACAACAAGGGGGACATCGGGAGCCATTCGGAAGGCCGAGGAGTTGTCCACGACGACGACGTCGGTTCCCTCCACCCATTTTCGGATGTCGTAGGAGACGTTGCGGCCGGCCGAGCACAATGCGATGTCGCATTGGTTGACGAGTCCTTCCCGGGTCAACTCTTCCACTTTCAGGGTGCGGTTTCCAAAGAGGATATCCTCCCCTGCCGACCGAGCAGAAGCGAAGGGGACGACCTGTGCAGCGGGGAAGTCCCGATCATGGAGCAACTTGAGGATCTCTCGGCCCACCAGTCCGGTGGCTCCGACGACGGCAACTCGAGGTTTCTTGGGCATCGGATTCTCCTTGTTACGTACGCTGGCAGTGTAGAAGGGTTGTGGATCCAGTGTC
This sequence comes from uncultured Pseudomonadota bacterium, assembly GCA_937876385.1. Classification (GTDB taxonomy): domain Bacteria; phylum Myxococcota_A; class UBA9042; order CAIXZC01; family CAIXZC01; genus CALFHQ01. The sequence continues at coordinate 1,288 of CALFHQ010000191.1, read as the reverse complement.
AAGCGAGAGGGTGTGTCACGGGCGCCGTGTGGCGCTGACCACGTTCGGCTGTCCTTTAATGTTCGCGCACGATATAATGCGCCCGTTGGGTTCGGTAGTGGTGGCTGAAAGCGGCATGGCTGTTGTCGTGACTGTCTAATCCGGTTGCCGGAGGCAGGTGCGTCTGATAGACTTGCCCGGTTGTTCTTGCACGCAGAATTCTGGCTGGGGTGATTACATGAGAAAGCGCTTCCTTCTTCTGGTGGCACTATTGGCCGTGTGGAGTTGGGGTTGTTCGTCGGGAGACAATGTCGGGACGGTCCAGAAGGACGGCTCCCAGGCCGACGGCCCAACTGACGTCAATATCGAACCGGATCAGACCATCACCTTCAAAGACAACATCGTGGACAAAGGACCGGACGTCGACGAGTGGAATTTCGACGCGGAGGTCTGCGCCGACTGCGAAGTGGTGGAGCCTGACGCCACCTATATGTGCCAGGAGGAAGGGGGATTCGGGTGCGAGTGCGAAGATGACAACGACTGCTCCAGCGGGTGGTGTGTAGAGACTTACGAGGGAAAGGTTTGCAGCCAGAACTGTGTGGCTGAATGTCCTCTGGGTTGGGAGTGTGAGATGGTTCAGGGGCCTCCGGACATGGTGTTCGTTTGCCTCCCCAACCATGCCAACCTGTGTCGTCCTTGCACCGACGACGCTGACTGCCGGACACAGGCCCTGGACAACGGGAGCTTCTGCGTGGATTACGGGGCTGAGGGTCGCTTCTGTGGGGGTCACTGTGAACCCGAAGCGTCCAACTGCCCATCGGGATACTCGTGCCAGGAGGCTACCTTGGACGGTGGAGCCACGGCCTATCAGTGTCTCCCCGCCGATGGAACGTGCGAGTGCACTCCGGTTTACATCGAGAAGAACCTCAAGACCCAGTGCTTCGTCGACAACGAATACGGCAAGTGTTTCGGTTTTCGCTATTGCGGCGCCGAGGGGCTCACCGATTGTGATGCGAAAGTTCCCGAGAAAGAATCGTGCAACCTCGCAGACGACAACTGCAACGGGATGGTGGACGAGGCGATCGAACCGAGCACCTGTGTCAACTCCAACCAGTGGGGAGAATGCGTAGGGCAGCAGTTCTGCGTGGACGGTCAGTGGAAGTGCGAAGCCGACGAAGCCAAGCAAGAGGTCTGCGACGGCTTGGACAACAACTGCGACGGGCAGGTGGACGAGAACTCGGAGGACACCGACGGGGACCACATCGCCAACTGCATTGATGACGATGACGACAACGATGAGATTCCCGAC
>CALFHQ010000190.1 GCA_937876385.1 uncultured Pseudomonadota bacterium | reverse complement strand
GGAGTTGAGTGCTCTTATTTGCAACCCTGGGGAGGGACGAAGATGAGAAATGGACTGCTTTTGATGGCGATGTTGGCTTCATTCGTTCTGGTGTCTTGTGGCTCAAGCGACGACGGTGGCACTACCACCGATGTGACCACCGAAGACCTGGCCACGGGCGATGAGACCGGTGACAACCAGCAAGAGGACGTAGTCGCACCGGACTGTGCGTCCGTGTGTGCCGACGCCGACTGCGGCGAACTGGATGACGGTGAAGGTGGAACGTGCAACTGCGGAACGTGCGGCGAAGGTACGGTGTGCAACTCCGTGACCAACGTTTGCGATTGTGAGCCCAGTTGCGTGAACGCCGACACCGGAGACGAGTACGAATGCGGGGACGACGGTTGCGGCGGGTCGTGCGGAGAGTGCAGCGGCATTGCCTACTGCACCGATGAAATGGTGTGCCAATGTGACCCCGACTGCGATGGCAAAGAGTGCGGATCTGATGGGTGTGGAGGAAGCTGTGGAGATTGCACCGGAGGCGACGCCTGCAACCCCGCTGGCATCTGTGAAGTTTTCTGTGTCTTGGACGGCCTCGAATTCACCGGGGACTTCGTGCAGAAGGTCAACTACATGGACATCGGGGCCGGGGGGCATGCCGGGGAAGCGCTGGACGTGGACAACGATCCCGAAACCTGCTCACCCGAGGGCGATTGCGAGGATGGGTTGGACAACTCACTCTCTGAATTGCTGGGACAGATTGGTGGTTTCGTGGATGTTACGGCAGAGCTGGAAGGGGCGCTGGCCGGGGGCTCTGTTATTTTGCTGGCGGAAGCCTACGGTTATGCCACCGATGGCAAGGAATTCACTGTACAATTCTACCTCGGGGACCCCGCAGGAGAGCTGGCCGACTGTGATATTCAGACGGAGAAGTGCGACTATCTCGTGAGTCCCAGCTCTTTCGACGCCTTCAGTTGTGCCCCCATCATTCTGTTTGAGAATGCTTCCGTGAACGACGGGAAGCTGAGCGCCGGAGGCCCGGACAACCTGTTCTCGGTGTCCATTCCCATTTCAGAAGCGGCTGTAATTACTGTGACCGCCTACATGGCTCAGCTTCGAGCCACGGTGACCGGTGAGGGAGACACCATGGTCTGGACAGATGGCCTCATCGGTGGAGCGATTCCCAAGCAGGAGATTATGGACGCTGTGGACCAGCTTCCTCCCGACGTGGTGGAAGGTCTACCTGTGTCCATCCCCATGATCAAGAACCTCCTGGAGATGTTCATCAAGAACGACGTGGACACCGATGAAGACGGTGAAGAGGACGCGGCTTCCGTGGGCATCAAGTTCGGCACCATCGCCGGTACCATCACGGGGATGAGCGAATAGCCTTCTCTGCTTCCAGGTACTCTGCCAACCTCTCCTGCAGAATCTCCACAGTGAGTCCCGGGTAGTGCTTCGCCAGGTTCGTGACGAACTCCCGGTGGGGGCGTCCCTGGCGATAGTCCGGTTCTTTGGGGGGATGGAGCAGGTAGCGGTCCATCAGTCTAAGGTCCGCATCAACCAGCAGCGTCGCCGAAAAATAGAGGGTCTTGCGGGGCTGAAACATCCCCGACCCCGATACCTTCCAGTCGCCCAGAGTGATGTCCGAGAACCCTCGGCGTTGCAAACCGGAAATCCCAGCGTTGCTCAACCCTTCCAAAAACCAACCCATGATTCTGGAGACCCGTCGGTCGAGGTCTCCCGGTCCTGTCGTCGGGAGGGCCAGGGAGACCACGAGGTTGCCGGGGTCGAGGACCACGGCTCCGCCGCCCCCCGGGCGTCTGCGAACGGGAATGCCGTCTGCCCGGGCGCGCTCCAGGTGGACTTCCAGGGCGGGTTTGGCTCCTCGGCCGACGACTATGTGGGGATGCTCTGGAACGTGGAAGCGAAGGCGAGGGCGTCCGTCCTCCCGGGTAGACTCCAGGAGTTCATCGTCCGCGGTCCAGGGTTCAATTTCGGGCAAGTCGGAGAGGGGAGGGGAGGGGGGCATGGAGGATCAGGCCAGGAAGCGTTCCGGTGCAGGGTAGTCCCCGAGGACCTTCTGGGCTTCGACCAGCCGTTTGCGTTCTTCCTTGAGCACTTCAAAGACCACCTTGGGGGTGTCCTTCAAGCGGGTGGAGAAGATCTGGTCCAGCCGGTCCAGTCGTGCCATGTTTTCGGGGATTCTCAGGGTGAACATCTTCACGTAGTGCTCGTGGGTGAGTTCTTTGCTGAGGACCTCGCTGTACAGGCGTTTGATGTCCTCAAACAGCGGAATGTAGCCGGTGGGGGTCTTGATGGCTTCAACGTCTCCGTTGACCCTCAGCTCCATCCACTTGAGCCAGACCCCTTTGTCGGTCTTGTCGTTGAGGTAGTTTCCTTCCTTGTCCTTGATGAAGTAGTTCACGGCGAAAATCGATGCCGGGTCAGACAGGTCGTTGCCAAAGTCGATGTTGGCTTGGATGTACTGTCCAATGGGAACGGAGATGAAGTCCAGGTTGGACATCGGGTTGAACTTTCGAACTCCTTCTTGTCCCAGTGTGGCAGCGGTGGTTTCGGACTCGAGGCTGGCCCCTTTCATGACGATTCCGTGGAGCCAATCGAAGGCCTGAACGACGGGTACGGAGGTGTCGGAATCACGTCCCCCGTAGATCAGCCCCTTTACTTCCACACCGTCGGGGTTGTGAAGGTTTTCCACGTCGGTGTTTTGGAGTGCTTCGAGTGCTACGGTGAAGCGTGCGTTTCGATGGGAAGCAGGAATCTCTTTGCCCGCATCGTCCTTCTTCCCTGCAAACCACTGGCCGGAGTGGTTGCGTCCCTTCTCCGGGATGGGTTGCCCCATGTCCAGCCAGTAGGGGTTGTTGTCTTCGGCCACCAGGATATTGGAGACGATGAGTTCGTTTTTGGAGTGGAGCACGTCCCAAATCAAGGGGTCGTCCTCCGGGTTGATGCCCAGGATGATCCCGAACATTCCGGCTTCGACGTTGACTCCGTAGATCTTGCCGTCTCGTTTGCGGAGGTAGGCGATATCGTCTCCGATCATCTCTTCCCAGGGAATCATGGCGGTGCTGGTCTTTCCGCACATGGAGGGGAAGGCGCCGGTGAAGTGGCTGACTCGCCCGTTGGGTCCTTTGACCCCCATGACGAGCATGTGTTCGGTGAGCCATCCTTCGGTTACGGCTCGGTAGATGGCGAGCCGCATGGCGAGCTTCTTGAGACCCAGAGTGTTGCCACCGTATTGGGTGTTCATGGAGTACACGGTGAAGTCTTCCCGATCGATGTAGACGCGTCGTTTGTCGACGTTCTTCGTGGTGCCTGCTTCGGTGAGTTCTCCGGCGCTGTGGAGGAACTTGAAGAAGGAGGCGTCCGCCCCCTGACGCATGAATTCGGCGTATCCCCGGCGATAGAGGATGTCTTCGGAGTGAGCGACATAAGCCGAATCGGTGATTTGTACGGCGGGGATGGAGAACTCCGAGTTCGTGGGTCCCAGGCAGAAGAATCGGACGATGAGCTCCTTTCCTTCCATGATGCCGCTCATGATCTGGTCTTTTTCGGCCAGTGCGGCGGCTTTGTCGGTTCCGTTCAGGTTGGTGTCCCAGGTGGCCTGGTCTTCCACCAGGATGAGGGTGTGGTCCTTGTCTCTGGCCTGGTCGTTGTACCCGTCGAAGTGGACAGTGTGTCCTGCTGTGTTCAGGGAGTGTTCTTCTCCTCCAGTAATGGCTCGTTGCCGCACGTAATCGGCGTCAGCATCACTGTCGTCGCACACCTTCACCGAATCTGGTCGGCAGAGACGAATGGAGTTGGCGATGAATTCGTGGAGTTTCGGGTTTGGAATGGCGGTGAGCTTGGTCAGATCGCCGGTGGCCAGCTTGGAGCCGAGAAATTCAAGGACGGAACTCATGTAGGGTACCTCTTAGAGTAGTCTCCCGTCAGGCGACGCGCCTTACTCAGGGAGCAGAACAGGACATCTGTCGTCTTACCGGTCAAACAAAGCAACTATTCCACAGTTAGTCAACCCCAAGAGAGCAAGAACGGCGGGAGGATTGTTGGATATTTCGAGCAGGAGCAGCTCCAGCAACTCCGCTTCCATGGCCGTTGCCAGGGGGCCGAACGGTGGGGATTATCCCTTGACTTGTGGTGGTCGTTTCGGTCTACTCGTTGAAAGAGTTGTGCGACGGCTCGGCATCGGTCGGATCGTCGTAATTGAACCATCTTATTCGAATCATGCCGGGGGGCGAAGATGAAGAGTGCGTGGCGATGCTGGCTTTTTGTTGGGGTTTTCTTGTTTGCAGCGTGTTCTTCCAGCGGTGGTGACGAACAGTCCACGGACACCAAGGTGACCGATGAATCGGGGCAGACGGATGTTGTCGGCGACGCCACCCTGGACGTCGAGGATGACCAGGTGAATCCCGATGCTTCGGGTGATGTTACCGACGACACCGAAGACGTCGAAGTGGGCCCCCAAGAGCGCTACTTCACCTTCATGGGGATGGGGGGCGTTTCCATGGGAGCCTCCGCTTTCACTTTCCACGTGGGCAATCCCGGCTACATTGATTTCATCGGTGCATACGGCGGCTACATCAACTACTACTACCTGCAGGGATACATGCGCACGGCGATGTTCGCCGGTTTCTGCGACATGGACACCATCCTGGCTCATCTCAACGAAATCAACGACCCCGACTCGGGGGCCCTCAAGTGCGGCCCCGTGGGACCCCGTTTCCCGTGGGAATTCGCCGTGGACTTCAACCACTGGCACTTCGACAATTCTGGTGGCACCTGGGACCGTGATTTCTACTGGGAAGCGCTGGAAGGGATGTCCACTGCCTTCGGGAACCTCATCAACTACAACCCCGACAACCCCTACCTTCCTGCCGGTGTGCCCCTGGAGTGGCTCGCCCCGGGGGATACCACCGAGCGTTGCGCCAACGCCTACCATGTTGGCAAACCCTACAACTACAATGCGGAATACAACCCCGAAGGGGAATACGACCTCATCACATTCTGTGACGGCGAAGAGCCCATCGGTTTTGCGCAGGAAGACCCTCGTTACTGGGAACTGGCCGGCGTCGTCGATCCGACCTACACCCATAAGCGCCCCACCCACCTGCTCCTGGCGGTGGACTACAACGGCAACGGGCTGCGTGATTTCCACGAGCCGGTGATTGTCAATACTATGGAGCGATTTGAAGACGTTGGCGCCGACGGTTGCGCTGATGCCAACGAAGATGGCGATGGTGGCTGTACTGCCGAGGGAGCCACCGGAGATCCCAACGGCGACAACTTCGAATACATGGACAACCCCATGGGTACCGAAGGGAACATCGTTTATGACGAAGGGGAACCCTACAACGATTACGGACTTGATGGTGTGGCTGACACCGACGACTATGGCGAAGGAGACGGCGAATTCTCCAGCAACCCCAATATGAACAACCTCATCGAACGCTCCGCCGTGTACTGGATTGACCACGCTCCCGTGGAAGAAATCAATGCCGTGGACATCTTCATGGATGGCGGAATTCGAGATGCCCTCCACGCCTGCACCTCTACCTGGCAAATCGCTCAGCACCTGGCAGCGCGCGTGGGCAACACTCGCTTCTACCGCGACTACACCATGTTTGAAGACTCCCTCTATCCGGCCATGGAGCACGGCCTCCTCACCGACTACCCCGTAGACTACACACCCGAATCCATTGGCAAGAACTGGATGGTCGCCTACGGCAACCCCGACGCCACCGAGTCTGAAATCTGGAAGGGAGACGGGAAGCACGTGGGAACCGGCGACGACGTATACAACCGCTCCGCTTCCATGTTCATGACCCCCCTGGATCGCTGGCCCAACGTCGACAAGGAGCCCGTCATCAGCTCCGACAAGGGCGCCATCGTGAACTCTTCTTTCTACTCCCCGGGAACCCAGAACCGCTGGGCATACTCCATTGCCACCCCTCCGGGATACAGTGACCCCGCCTTCCAGGATGAGGCCTACCCGGTCTTCATCTTCCTGCCGGGACACGGTGTTATGGCAGACAGCGCTATCGCAGCCGGTCTGGTTTTCAACAAGTTCATGGAGTTGGGAATGATTGGCAAGTTCATGCTCGCCGTCCCCGAAGGGCAGTGCTGCCGAATTCATGTCCCCACCGGGAAGCGCTACTGCGCCTGCAGACGCAACAACATTGATAACAGCAAGTACTTCTGTGTGGACCCCGATTGCACAGGTCCAGACTCCGAGTGTGCGGAGATCCAGATTCCCCGAGATGAGACCGACCAGGAATGCAATGGGGGGAACTTCTTTGCCAACCAGCGCACCAACAAGTACGGAGACACTTCCGCTTCCGAGTACATGCACTTCGAGGACATCCTCCTCGAGATGATCGCTCACATCCGCGAAACCTACCGCGTTCCAGAGGCGGGGTGGTTTGAAGTCAAATAGGATTTGACCGGCCTGCGCCTCGCACCTGCTCCCCGTAAATCGGTTGACGAAACCCCCCAAATGAGCGAAAACACTTCATTGCGCTTGCCTGAACGCGGGCAAGGCTCTGGAGGTTGTAGCATGGTAAGTAGTTTGAAAGTTCTCGAAACAGCATCTCGATACAGACAGGATATGGCGCGCTTTCTGCGTGATATGATTGCGATTCCGTCGGAAAGCTGCCAGGAACGCAAAGTGATAGAGCGAATCCACCAGGAGATGGTCAAGGTCGGTTTTGATGAAGTGAAAATCGACCCAATGGGCAACATCCTGGGACGAATCGGGTCGGGTCGACGCATCATCGCCATGGATGCCCACATCGACACCGTGGGAGTTGGCGACCGCAATGCCTGGAAATGGGATCCTTTCGAAGGAAAACAGGAAGAGGGGATCATTTACGGTCGTGGAGCATCGGATCAGGAAGGGGGAATGGCCTCCATGGTCTATGGGGCTCGGGTCATCAAGGATCTGGACCTTGCCGATGACTACTCCTTGTGGATCGTGGGGTCTGTTCAGGAGGAGGATTGCGACGGGCTTTGCTGGCAATACATCCTAAATGAAGGGGTGTTGGATCCCGAGGTCGTGGTCATCACCGAACCGACCAACCTCGGGATCTATCGAGGCCACCGAGGTCGCATGGAGATCGGGGTGACTACCCATGGCGTGTCGTGCCACGGTAGCGCTCCAGAGCGAGGGGACAATGCGGTGTACAAGATGTCTCGGGTGGTCCTCGAAATCGAGAAAT
>CALFHQ010000189.1 GCA_937876385.1 uncultured Pseudomonadota bacterium | reverse complement strand
TTTGAGGGCGGCCTGCAAACCGGAGTTGGGTTCAATTGTGCTGAAGGTCAGTTTGCCAATCATGCCTAGTGCCCCTCCTTTTGAAGTGCGTGGACGCCGTAGGTGGCGCGACACTCTTCAATGATGTCGTGAACCTGGTTCGGGGTCACTTTGCTGTAAACCTTGTCGTTTATCAGCAGTGCCGGTCCCTGATCACACATTCCGATGCACGATGCCCACTCGAGGGTGAACATTCCGTCGGGAGTGGTTTCCCCAAAATCGATATCGAGGTCGTTGACAAGCTGAAGCGCTACTCGGTCTTTTCCGGCCATGTCGCAGGACATGGTCTGGCAGACTCGAACGACGAACTTGCCCTGGGGTTCGGTGGTGAGGAAACTGTAAAAGGATACGACACCGTGCACTTCCACCGGGTGAATGCCGACGAGGTCGGCGATTTCCTGCATGGCGTACTCGGAACAGTGTCGATACCTGGCTTGCACTTCCTGAAGAATCGGCATGAGGGCAGTTCGGCTGTGGCCGTACTGGTCTGCCCAGGCATGAATTTCCTCTTTGAGGCGCTCACGATCCGTAACAAGCATTCTGTTAGCCCTCCGCTTTCTCGAGAAGTTCCTTGACCTTGGCCAACAGCTTCGCCGGCTCGATGGGCTTTTCTTCAAAGTCATCGACGGGTACGAGCTCGTTGTCCTGCCCGAAGTCCATACCGGAGACTTTTGAAATGCTGGTGAGCATCAGGATCGGCTTTATGAAATTCTGCCGACGCAGTTCCTGAGCCATTGCAAATCCATCATCCGGCTGCTCCATCATGACGTCCAGAATGAGAAGGTCCGGCTGTTCGCCAGCCACTGCTTCCATCCCATCCGGGCGGTTGTAAGCGGCTGCGACTTCGTGACCCTCTCTTTCGAGGAAGAGTTTGCACGCTTCCACAAGGTCTCTGTCGTCATCCACGATCAGGATTTTCGCCATTCTGTACTCCTTTTCGTAGTTACATAAATGTAATAAAACAAGTGGTCTTTATACAACACATCTTCTACAAGTCTCTCCGGAGTCCGCAAGGGACTCTGGATCCAAGTTCCGGTTCTTAGAGCAGTTAGCACGGCGCAAAGCGGCATTGCAAGGGAATTCGTGCAAAAAGTCTGGCCAGGGGCTCTTCTTTTGATTGCAGACGGAATGGGCTGCGTTTGGCGGGGGAAACAATAAACCTTTAAGGGTAAATGTGACAGCAAAGACAATAGAAACTGAGTGCTGGACAGCGATGTGCGAAAGAAAACATGACGCGGAGAAAGAAAGTGGAGCGCTGTGAAGGCCGTCACGAGAGAGAATGCCTTGGTTTTGTCCTCCAGCCGGTGTTGAATGGGTGAAGAGGCACATCCCACTTTCTGGAGGTAGGTATGAAACACGCCGTGTTCCTCGTCCCTGGGTTCTTCGGGTTCTCCACCCTCGGGAACATCAACTACTTTTCGCACGTCGAGCAGGCCCTCAAACGCCGCTTTGAGGCAGCAAATCACGAGCTGGACGTGTTTGCCGTTCCCACACTCCCCACCGCCTCCATTCGAAAGCGGGCACGGATTCTGGCCAGAATCATTCAGGAAAGCCAACCGCAGAGATTCGGTCGCATTCACATATTGGGTCACAGCACCGGAGGGCTTGATGGGCGCCTGCTGGTCTCACCGGGTGTCTCGCTGGGGCCGGAAGAAGACCAGGTCGGGAAGGTCGTGAATACATTGGTGACCCTCGCCACCCCCAACTACGGAACCCCCATCGCAGGTTTTTTCACCAACCTCGCAGGCAAACACATGCTCCTGGCAACCAGCCTCGTGATGATCCTCTCCATGAAGGGAGTGGGTCGTACAGGCTACACTTGGGCGGGACGGGCTCTCTCCTATCTTACTCGCTTGGACGATGTCCTGGGACTGGACAACACCCTCCTCGACTACCTCACCGAGCATCTTCTTTCCGATTTAAGCAGGGAACGGCAAGAGGAGATCACCCGGTTCATGCACAACATTGCAGAAGACCAGGGAGCCCTCCTTCAAGTCAGCGCAGAGGGAATGGATATCTTCAACGCTGCCGTTGTGGACAACCCGGATGTACAATACCTTTCCTACGTCACAGGGGCGCCGCGCCCCAGTGCGCTGGTCTACTTGAAGGGATTGCGAGACCCTTACTTTGCTCCCTCCTACTCCCTCTTTCAGGTGCTCTATCGACTCACCGGGAGGGCGTCGGCTATCTACCCCTACCCTCCCTTCCCCAAACAGTTCGCCAAGCGCGCCCAAGACGTTTGGGGGTTTGTCCCGGGGAAGCGCGACAACGATGGCGTCGTTCCGACCTGCTCTCAGGTTTGGGGAGAACTTGCCGGAATGGTTGCGGGAGACCACTTGGACGTTTGCGGGCATTTCTTTCACAAGGACCTTGTTGAGTCCCACACCGATTGGTTGCGCTCAGGGGCTGGCTTTGGCCTGGACGTGTTCGATGCCCTTTACGACAACATTGCGCAGCGACTCATGGGGGAATCCCCCGATGACCATCGAGTGCCCGGGACTGCCTTCCTGGAACCGGGAGGTGCAGGAGGTCGTTGACAGGTTGAAAGCCCCCTCGATAGAATAGAGCCTTGTCCCAAGAGGAATCCGAGGAGCTCATGCAACGAACCGATTCACCTGCCCCGCGGCTGCGAACTTTTCTTCTGGTCATCGCTTTGGCTTCGATTCTGTCCTGGATTGTTGGCTGTGACGAAGGGGAGGCCCCTTTGCAAAGCGCCGACTGGGAACTGTTTGAAGGGAGTGACGCTGGCTTTGGAGAGATCCCCTTGCCCACCGAGTCCATGCCCCAGCCTGGGGCCTTCTTCGCGCAACGGGAACTCGCCCCTCCCCTGGACGCCTTTGAGAATGTGAACGGGGCGTTGGTGCCATACCGTGCCAAACGAGATCTCGAAGTGTGCGATGGGGTGGACAACGACGGGGACGGTTACACCGACGAGGATCTGGGGCAGACCACCTGCGGCCTGGGCATCTGTGAGCACACCATCGAGAACTGTTACCAAGCGCAGCTCCAGGAGTGCGACCCCTTTTATGGAGCCAACATCGAGGTTTGCAACGGGGACGACGACGACTGCAATGGCGGTGTGGATGACTTAGGAAACTATCAATGCGGTGTAGGGCAGTGTTTTCACACGGTGCCAAAGTGCTTCAACGGACAGCCTCAGTTCTGCAATCCGCTGGACGGTTGGGAATTGGAGGTGTGTGACAACGTGGACAATGACTGCGATAGCTCGGTAGACGAAGAGATGGGCTCTACCACCTGTGGGGTGGGCATCTGCTATCACAACCAGGCCAACTGTGTGGAGGGGGTGGCAACCCCCTGCAACCCGTACTTCGGGGCCATTGACGAGTTGTGTGACGGCCTCGACAACGATTGCGACGGGGACACCGACGAAGACTTCGGGGAAGCGTCTTGCGGTTTGGGCGAGTGTCTCCACACCGTGCCCCTTTGCAACGACGGGGGAATGGTGGATTGCGATCCCTACCTGGGTTCCATTGACGAGTTGTGCGACGGCCTCGACAACGATTGTGACGGCTTTACGGACGAGGGTTTTGGGAACATCAACTGCGGTCATGGGGAGTGCGCTCACTCGGTGCCGCGGTGTTTCAACGGCGATTACAACTCGTGCGATCCGCTGGAAGGGGCGACGGAAGAGTCTTGCGATGGCCTCGACAACAACTGTGATGGTGTAACGGACGAGGATTTGGGAACCCTCTCGTGTGGAGTGGGGCAGTGCGCCAAGACGATCATGGCGTGCCAGGAAGGGACTTTGCAGGTGTGCGACCCCTCCAGCGGTGCAGGTAACGAGATTTGCGACGGGGTGGACAACGATTGTGATGGTGCTACGGATGAGGAGCAAGGTACCACCACCTGCGGCCTCGGAATCTGTGAACATACCCAGGACAATTGTATCGGTGGGCTTCCGCAGTACTGCAATCCCTACCTCGGAATGCAGATGGAGGTGTGCGACAACATCGACAACAACTGCGACGGCTTCATCGACGAGAACATGGGCGAGTCAATGTGTGGCATTGGCGAGTGCCTTCATGTCGTGCCCAACTGCGTTAACGGTCAGACTCAGTACTGCAATCCCCTCGATGGAACGTCGCCGGAGGAATGCGACGGGTTGGACAACGACTGCAACGGGCTCATCGACGAAGGGTTGGGAACCACCATCTGCGGCGTAGGGGAGTGCCACCGGGTGTTGCAGAATTGTGTCTTGGGTGAAGCCCAGGAATGCGACCCGATGGAGGGTGCCGCTACCGAAGAGTGTGACGGTTTGGACAACGACTGCGACGGAAGCACCGACGAAGAGATGGGCACCACGACGTGTGGTTTGGGACCCTGCGAGCATGAAGTGGACAACTGCGTGGACGGAGTGTCTCAGGAGTGCGACCCGCTTTTTGGGGCCTCTGTTGAAGTGTGCGACAACTACGACAACGATTGTGATGACAAGGTGGACGAGGGACTTGGAAACACGACCTGCGGTTTGGGAGAGTGCGCCCACGTCGTCCACAATTGCGTGGAAGGGCAGCCCCAGGAGTGCCTGGACCCGATGAACGGTGCGGCTGACGAGGAGTGCGACGGCCTCGACAACAACTGCGACGGCCAGACCGACGAAGGTTTTGGCGAGACCACTTGCGGTCAAGGGGAGTGCGAGCACACCGTCTCCGATTGCTGGAAGGGGGCACTGCAGACCTGTGACCCTCTGGAAGGAGCCTCCGACGAGGTTTGCGACGACCTTGACAATGACTGCGACGGAGACATCGACGAAGAGAGCATCTGCGAACTGCAGCCTTGTCCTCCGGGGTCTCTGAAACCCTGCGACGACGAAGACCCTTGCACTTTCAACGACCACTGCGACGGGAGCGGAGCCTGCATTGGCGAGTTTCATCCCTCCTGCCTGGAACCCGAGGACATTGTAGAAGAGAAGGATGGAAATGGAGGAACCGGGTTGCCCGACTCCATCAAGGTCACCCCCATCCAGGAAAAGGACCTTCCCAGCAGCCTGACCGACAAGGCATCGTCGGGGGGGTGCTCGATATCCACGGCGACTGAGGCCCCCCAGGGTTTCCTCCTGATTCTCCTTCTGGGACTCTTCTTGGGGGTGATTCGATTGACACCCTTCGTCCTGGATGCACTTCGAGAAGACTAGGCAGCCAAGAGCCCCTCACTGGATTGTTTTGATTCCGTTGACGCAGAGGGTTTGCGGGCGGACAATCAGTGTCCACGACGGGGGAACATGATGGGCCAGATCCTTTGGATCCTGCTCTTTTTGGCGTTTGGGTATTACCTCCCAGGACGTCTGCTCTTCCTCGCTGTGAGCGACCGTGAACCGACCCCTGCTGCCCGCTTCTCGGTCTCTTTGGGGGTGCGGCACGTCGGAGTTCTGGTTCTTCCCGGTGTGTTGTTCTACTTGTGGTGGAGCGATGCGCGACGATTGGAGTCGTTGCTTCGGCCTTCCCCCCCCCCAAGTCGTTCGAGGGCTTAGCGTGCCGTGGAGCTCTCCGTCCCCCTCCCTCTGACTTTCCAGGCAGAGTCATCTCGACTGGCAATCATTCCCGGTTGTTCTTTGTTGCAATACAGCAAAAAAGTCCTTGACCTCGATGCGACCCGGGCTACACTGTCGTTATGGTGCGGTGCAGCAATTTGATTGAATCGTATTGGAGTGACCATGAAGAGCCATAGAGGGATTAGGGCGTTGAGTCGAGCCACCGAGAGTTTGCAGCACTCTCGAAACGTTCTGGCAGCGATTTTGCGACTGCAGCACGAATCGCTGGTTCAGCAGGGGGAGTTCATCGCTGAACTGGGGCGCTACGTCTCCGAAGAAACCACCTGGGCCAAAGAGACCTTTCCAGGCGGGGAGACTTCTCTTACTGCGTGCGAAAAGTGGACCTCGGGTTGGCTTCGGGGGGTGCAATGCTCCACCGACAAGATGGCTAGCGCCACCGAGTCCATTCGGCGTCGGGTTGAGTCTTGGAATCCTGTGGAGGTTGGAAAGGGAGGCAGGTCATGAAGACCAGTGGGCACCGCTCCATTGTGGACTACCCCGCGCGCTTTGCGGAGTACCATCCTTCGAAATCGGCTCTCGTCAGCGACGGGGTGGATTGGAGTTATGATGAGTTAAACCGTCGAGTGCATCGCACGGCGTTGTGGCTCACCGAGGGTCTCGGCTTGGAGCGGGGGGATCGGGTGGCTGTGTTGGCCATGAACCATCCAGTCTTGTTTGAGTTGCTCTTCGCCTGCATTCGCTCGGGTCTTGTTCTGGCGCCTTTGAACTATCGTTTGGCTCCCAGGGAGTTGGATGCTGTGTTGGCGTTGAGTGGGCCGGGGGTGTTGTTGGCGGACGAAACATTCCACGGTGTGGCGTGCTCTCTGGACTACTCTCAAAGGCACCTGGTGCATTCACTGGAGCAACTTCTTGAGGCTCCTGAAGATGCCCGGCAGTTCACTGGAATGGGGGCCCAGGCGGAGGAACCGGTGGTGG
>CALFHQ010000188.1 GCA_937876385.1 uncultured Pseudomonadota bacterium | reverse complement strand
CTCCACCCCGTCAAGGACATTGGAGGGTTTGTTTGGGAACTCGCGATTGACGCAGGCGAGGGAGAGGCCCACCAGCTTGGAGGCCACTTCTGCGGTCAGCTCAACCCCGGGTTCGTCGGGTGCCACGGATGAGACGCCGGCTTTTCCAGGTGAGGTGTCAGCAGACTTTTCGTCAGAACACCCCAACAGGATGACTCCCGCCAGAATCCAAAGGGCAAATCGTGTTCTCTTCATTGCGGCACCCCTTCTTGGGCAATCAAGTATCCCAGGAGGGCCATGGCGATCGCTCCCAACTCAAGTTCTCGCGGGTTGACTTCGCCTAGCACATCGTTGTCACTATGATGCACATCGAAGTAGCGTTGCGAGTCGGAAACCAATCCCAGGGTCACGGTGCCGATTTTTTCCAGGGGACCGACGTCCACGCCGCTTCCCCCCGGTGCAAATTCTCGAAGGCCAACCTCTGCCATGAGGGAGGTCCAACAATCAAACCGGCGGGCTCTGGCCTCATCGCCATAGACCGAGAACCGCACGGGGACAAAGCCCCCTCGATCGGACTCGATGGCGCTGATGTGGGTTTCCCCCTTGCGCTCTTCGGCCTTGACGTAGTCTTCGCCGCCGGAGCCGCCAAACTCTTCGTTCATGTACAAGACGACTCGGAGGGTTCGCTTGGGGCGTTCCACTGTTTGCATGAGCAACCGGAGAGCTTCCAGCGCCTGAACACAACCGGCGCCATCGTCGTGAGCGCCTTGCCCCACGTCCCAGCCATCCAGATGCCCTGCGAGGACCACGACTTCTTCGGGTTTCTCGGCGCCTTTCCACTCCCCAACCACGTTGTAGCTGGTGGTGGTGTCGTGGTCCTGGGCGCTCAGTTCCAGCCGCAACACCGTATTGGGAGCTTCTTTGAGGAGCTTCGCCAGGCGGTCGGCGGACTGGAAACCCAGGCTCACCGCAGGGATCTTTGAAGGAGCATCCCGATACAACATGATGCCGGTGTGGGGGGTGTCGTCCTCTCGGGTTGTGATGGACCGCACGAGCACCGCCACGGCCCCTGCTTTGGCCGCTTCCCGAGCTCCCCAGACACGATACTTGGCAACCGCTCCGTACCCCCGAAAGGTGTTTCGAAGGTTTCGAGGCATGGGGGTATCAAAGAAGACCATGCGGTCCCGGGCCTGTTCCTTCTTCTCTTCCAGCTCTTCAAAGCTGGTGACCCGAAGCACTTCTGCTTCCAGGGGCATGGTCCCGACGCTGCCTCCCAAGGCGGCCACATTGAGTGTCACCGGGGGTTCGTCGGGGGTCGACAAGACGACCAGGTTCTCCGTTTCTCCTCGTTCCCAATGGGGCACGTCCACCGCTTCGCGGTGAACGTTCTCAAATCCCAACTTCTCCATGGAGGCGACGGCCCACTCCACGGCCCTCTTTTCCCCGGGGCTTCCCGCCAATCGGTGTGGGGCGGTCGTGACAAGGTCGCTCAGCGCGTGAAAGGCCCAAAGCTGCTCCAATCCTTGCCCTAAGAGCTGGCGGGCGGTTTTTCTATAGGGGTCACTCATCTCTTCCTCCCGGGCTGTGGACACGCTACACACCGTGGACAAGAACAACAGCCAAGCGACAAAATGCCGGCATTTCATGAGAAAATCTCCCGAATGAGTCTTGATGATGCCAGACCCCACCCAACGAGGCAAGGGTCCCCGCTGTTCTCCTCTTCTTTGGTCCAGCAACCCTCCTTTGACTTCCGGCGGTTCGCGGGCCATTATTGGAAAAAAGACGGGCTTGTACCCGATGGCGGGAACCGGCAGCATGGGACCGTGTCCCGAGACAGGCTTTGCCTCTGCTTGAAAGAACTTGAACGACCCCTGGGAGTGTCTTGGATGGATTCGAAGATCATTGACAAGAACCCTTCTCTGGATGCTTTGGAGAAGGCCCTCGAGCGAAAGAACCAAATCACCCGCATTGCAGTTGTCAGCATTGTCGTTCTCCTTATGGTAACAGGGGGATGGGTTGCGGTGGGGGTTTGGGGTTACCAGCCTCCAGAGCCAACTCCCTTGGAAAAGTGCCTCACGGGCACCTTCGTGGAGTTCCAGCTTGATTGGTTTGAGAGCCTTGCCATGGGCTCTCGGATCAGCGAAGAAATTGCCGAGCGTCGCAAGGCAAAGGTGCACAAGACAGCAGACAAGATGCTCAATGAGCTGGAGGCCATGGACCCCGAGTTGCGGCGAGTTTTCGAACCGCTGATGGCGGGAATCATGGAATTTGACCACACCACATTGTTTTTGGAAGACAAATCGGGAGAACTCCACCAGTGGCTCTCCCCCATCAACGAACAGTTGGCCAAATACGAGCCTCGCTTCTACCTGGATCCAGAGCCCTTCGACGGCATGGTGGAGGACGAGTTCGTCAGCGCATTCATGTTGGTCGTGTATGAGGTTCTGGACCATCGAGTGTACACCCTGAGCACGGGGGGAGACGAGCCGGTGGAGTTGATGGTGGTTCGGCGCCGAGACACGTTGGATGCCGACGCGTACATTCACGGGTATGTCCGCCGAGACGACGCAGATGCTGCCTTTGTCCTCCAGGACAATGCGACATCCTTTGTTGCCGACCACCTGTTTCCCAGCCTTCTGGAGCCCGATGCGGCGTTCAACGAGCTGTTCAAAGACGAGCTGCCTGGCGAATTGAAGAAGCCCTATCGTGTGCTCATGGAATTGGTCCAAATGGAGCTTCAGGAAGCGGCTGGTGTGGATCGAGAAGCGCTCAAGGATGTCGCCCGGTTGGTTGCCAAACGTGCCAGCATCTTCAAGAGCGTGGAGCACCGGGCACGCAAGTTCGGGTTGCCCCTGAAGAAGCCTGACGGTCTCTTGTGGCCTCGCAGCTTCACTCGACAGGTGATGATAGAAAACACCGAACTCAACCAGCAAGGAGAGGAGCTGACCTCTGACAAAGAGATGGAGCAACTATCAAAGCTCGCCCGCCAGCTTGATGAGGACGAGGCCAATCAGATCCTCGTGAAGATCTCCGACTTGATGGTTCAATCCGTGGGTGCCCACGAGGCCCGGCACGTGGTGGACGTCCGGGGAGACACCCCGTTGAGTGACTGCATTCGACAGCGTGTCCAGATCGTCGATGGGGACATCGGATTCCTGACTCGAGTGGATCGAGAGACCCGGGCCTTCTTGACTCAGATGCTGCAATCCCCGGCAAGTGTCCGCCTGACCACGATGCGATTGTTGAACTACCTATACGCCGGGCGCGCCAACGTCTATGGATACGCCGCCCGGACCATCCTGCACACCATCGCCTACCCCGAGGGAGAGTCTCCCCCGGGTGGAAGCCGCTACTACTACCTGGAAGACCTCACCGCCCGTCTCGCGGCCTTAGACGTGGAGACGACTTCACAACGGGCACGAGTGTTTTACGAGGAGTGTTTTGGGCCTTACGAGGAGTTGGAACTTCAGGAATCGGAAGCTCCCGATGACTCGAGTGGGTGCCAGGTGAACCGCTGGTAATTTGCCCCGGGGGCGATTGCTGACTATCATCGAAAGAGGTTCGCTTTTCCGGAGGTCCGACCCATGAAGTTCGTTGCCAGATTCTTGCTGTTGCTTGTTCCAATCTTCCTTCTCTCGTCGTGTGAAATCGGCGATGATGGCACCTTTGAAGGGGGATCGTTTTACATCGACGTCACCGTTTCCCCGAACCCGCCGGTTGTAGGGAACAACACGTTCCTTATCACGGTGACCACCACGGAAGGCGCTCCGGTGAACGATGCGACCATTACTGTGACGGTGGAAATGCCCATTCAGGGCACGGTTCTAGCGGTGGACCCCCCGGTGAGCAACCTGGGTTCTGGACAGTACAACATCGGTCCGGTGAATTTCGATCAGGCCGGGCTGTGGGAAGTCACCATCGTGGCAGAGAGGGGTCAGGAAGACGGCGTGTGGGTCAAGGAATACACGGTCACCGAGTAATCTCTCCTTTCAAGAAGCCATTCCACTCCAGTCGATTTCCCGAACTGTTCCGTAGTTGATCATGGAGAGCAGGTGACATTGGTGACGACGTCGCCGAAGTTGATGAGGTGTAGCTGTGCGCTGTACCAGACATCGACGTCCACTCCGTAGAGGGGCTGAGGTCCTTCATACTGGCCTGTGCCGGCGCAGGCAAAGCCTTTGCCCACCTTGACTTGCCGGATGGCAAAGCTTGTTGCCACAGAGTCTGGGTTGCAGGTCTTGAGCTTGCACAGGATGTCGGCGTCCAACTGGTCGCAACCGCTCCAACCGCCGTAGGAGCACGTGCCCTGGCAGAAGAGCTGCTCGTAGTCCCACCAGGGACAGGGGGGCAAGGTGCAATCGTAGTTGCAGTAGTCGCCGTCATCCACCCCTGCCTCGCAAACACCTGGGAGGCCGTTTTCACAGCCGTCGTCGCACTCTTCCTGGGGTGTTTCGAGGATTCCGTTTCCGCAACAAGTTGGGGTCGCCACGCTGAAGTCGCAACCGCTGTCCGGGTCACATCCGTTGACCGTGCAGGGGTCACCATCGTCGCAAGGAAGGACTCCGGCCCCGCCGCACTCTCCACTGATGCAGCGATCTCCGGTGGTGCACTGGTTGGAGTCATTGCACTGCATGTAGTCGGGCACTGGGTCCCAGTAGCATCCATCGGTGGGGTCGCAGTTGTCGTAGGTGCAACCGTTCCCATCTGAGCAATTCAGGGTTCCCACCCAGACACAGTTTCCTTGACTGCAGTGGTCTCCCTCGGTGCACACATTGCCGTCGTTGCACAAGGTGGTCTCGGGTTCGTCCACGGACACACACCCGGTGGTCTTGTTGCACGAGTTCACGGTACAGGGGTTTCCATCGTCGCAATCCTTCATGGAGTCGGGGACGCACTCCCCGGATTCGCAGTGGTCTCCCAGGGTGCACAGATTGGCGTCGTTGCAGCCGTTGGAGTCGTCGTTGAGGTTCTCGCATCCAATCACTGGGTCGCAGCTATCGTCGGTGCAGGGGTTGTTGTCGTTGCAGTTGATGGAAGCCCCGGACACACACCCTCCGGCCGAACAAACATCTCCCGAGGTGCAGACGTTGTCGTCGCTGCACGGGTTGGTGTTGTTGGTGTACTTGCATCCGGTGGCGGGAACGCAGGTGTCGGTGGTGCAGACATTCAAGTCGTCGCAATCCGCCGACTCTCCGGGGACGCAGGCGCTGTCCTGGCAGTAGTCTCCCACGGTGCAGGCGTTGTTGTCGTTGCATGTTTCCGAGTTCGGGGTGTGGACACAGCCGGTTTGCGGAACGCAGCTATCGTAGGTGCACACGTTGTGGTCATTGCAATCGTCGATGGTTCCAGAGACGCATGCGCCGTCCTGGCAATAGTCCCCCACGGTGCAAGCGTTGTTGTCATTGCACGATTCGTTGTTGTTGGTATAGACGCATCCCACGGTGGGGTCGCAGCTATCGTCGGTGCAGACAGTGCTGTCTTTGCACACCTTGCTTGTAACGGAGACACACACACCGGCATTGCAGGCGTCGTTGATGGTGCAGGCATTTCCATCGTCACATTCGGGTCCGGTGAGGGGTTCGTGGACACACCCGGAGGCTGGGTCGCAGTAATCCGTCGTGCAGACGTTTCCGTCGTTGCAGTTGGGTTCGCCGGTTCCAGACTGGCAAGAACCCCCAGAGCAAAAGTCCCCCAGGGTGCACTGATTTTGATCATCGCAAGCCAGTGCATTGGGAGCATTGACGCACCCGGAGGCTGGATTGCAGCTATCATCGGTGCAGCCGTTCAAGTCGTTGCAGTTCAGGAGTGCTCCGGGGACGCAACTCCCGTCGTTGCACTGGTCTCCGTCGGTGCAGGCGTTGGCGTCTGTGCACTCGGTTCCGGTCAAGTGGACGTTGAGGCATCCATCCACCGGGTCGCAGGAATCCGCGGTGCAGGCGTTGGAGTCGTTGCAGTTCATCGCGCCGATACCCGACTGGCAGGCTCCTCCCTGGCAGAAGTCGTTTAGTGTGCAAACGTTGTTGTCGCTGCACGACTCGCTGTTTGGTGTGTACTGGCACCCTTGTGTGGGAACGCAGACGTCGTTGGTGCAGGGGTTCAAGTCGTTGCAGTCGAAAGCACCAGAGCCCTCACAGCTTCCGTCCACACAAACATCGGTGACAGTGCACGGGTCCTGGTCGTCGCAGTCTGCGGTGTTGTTGTCGTGGTGGCATCCTACCCCCGCCTCGCACCAGTCGTCGGTGCAGGGGTTCAAATTGTTGCAGTTCTTGTCCCCCCCGGGAACGCAGAGTCCTCCGGAGCACGTGTCGTTTTCGGTGCATGGGTCGTCGTCGCTGCATGGCTCGGTGCTGTTAATAAACAGGCACCCTTCGATGGGGTCACAGGCGTCTGTTGTGCAGGGATTTCCATCAAAACACTCGGTGGCGCCGGTGGGCATGCACATGGAGTTTTCGCAGTGGTCTCCGGCGGTGCAAGCGTTGCCATCTGAGCACGGAGCGCTGTTGGCGACGTGAAGGCAGCCCGACGGCTCGTCGCAGGAGTCTTGGGTGCAGGGGTTGTCGTCGTCGCAATCAACCAGGGGTCCCGGGACGCATTCCTTGTCCACGCACACATCGCCTTGAGTGCACGGCACCCCATCTGTGCACGCCGAGGAATTGGCGGGGTAGGTGCACCCGGTGGCGGGGTCGCAGACGTTGTCGGTGCAGACGTTCTGGTCGTCGCACAGCACGGACTCGCCCACGCACACCCCCTCGTCGCAGTGATCAGAGAAGGTGCACTCCGATGCATCGTTGCAGGGGATGTCACTCAGCGGAACATTGGAGCAACCGGTTTCCGGGTTGCAGTGGTCTTCCGTGCAGAAGTTCAAGTCGTCGCAGGTGGCCTCGTCGATGGCACCGTCGCAGTTGTTGTCCACGCCGTCGCAGCTCTCGAGCACAGGAGTTTCGGCGTCACAATCCCCCAGCCCTTCTTCCACGCACGTTCGCACGCCGTCGCAGTTCCCGGCATCGTTCTCCACCGCACACGGGGTGGAGAGTCCCAGACGAATGGCTGTGTCAGAGCACTCGCACACTCCGTCCACGTTCACGCATTGGGAAGAGGTGGTCCCCTGGGTGGTGAGCACTTCTCGGCACTCAAAACCCTCTGGACAAGTGACATCAGCGTCGCAACTGGCGCCACAGAAGGTGCCCTCCCCTTCGTACACCACACAACCGGCCGCATGCACTGAAGAAGAGCAGTCGGACATCTCGT